>DATJDT010000287.1:0-3340 GCA_035497275.1 Pedobacter sp. | reverse complement strand
TAAGCGTAAAATGAACAACTGAACTAGCTTTTTGTGATTCAACAACGGCGATATATACTCCTTCCTCTATGAATCGGTCATCACTGGGGCTTGATGGATTGGAAACCTCCTCAGCTTTAGCCACATTAGCTTGATGTCCGTAAACACTCGTTAAATTACTAACTGCCACTGGAATTTCAAATCCATCGGTATCGGTAACGCCTAAGGTTTGAGCATCGATTATTCTCGTTACATAACCTTCCCTTTTCTCATCAACAAAACGAACAAAATCACCTAGTTTAAATTGCATGGCCAAAGATAACATTTAATTCTCTACCACCTTATTAAAGCACTAGCCCAGGTAAAGCCGGAGCCAAATGCTGCTAAGCAAATTAAATCGCCATCCTTTACCTTGCCTTCTTCCCATGCTTCACATAATGCAAGTGGAACGGAAGCAGCGGTGGTATTTCCATATTTTTGAATATTATTGAATACTTTTTCATCTGGCAATTTCAACAATTGCTGTACATATTGACTAATCCGTAAATTTGCTTGGTGTGGAACCAGTAGATCAATATCATTTGCGGTTAAATTATTACTAGCTAAGGCCTCTTTAATTACCTCAGGAAACTTAACAACAGCTTTTTTAAAAACCGCCGGACCATCCATATACGGTAAAGCTGCGCCGCTCTCTATCTGTTCTGTAGTGATAAACAAACCACCCAATTCCTGATCGGGAAAACCGGGTTTATCCTTCATCCATTTATTAGCATGTGAGCCTGGATAAAACATGGCTAGAATTTCTGCATCAGCGCCATCACTATGGAGGTGTGTGCTTAAAATTCCTTGACCTTCCCTTTCAGCAGGCTGTAACACAACAGCTCCCGCGCCGTCGCCAAAAATGACAGATACATTTCTACTTCGGGTTTCGAAATCCATTGCAAAGGAGTGCTTTTCACTTCCAACAACCAAGATGTTTTTATACATCCCAGTTTTGATGAATTGATCTGCTACAGAAAGGGCATAGATAAAGCCCGAGCATTGATTACGAATATCTAATGCTCCTACTTCTTTCATTTTCATCTCTCGTTGCAGCAATACACCACAACCTGGAAAATAATAATCTGGGCTGAGCGTAGCAAAAATGATAAAATCAATATCTTGCGGTGTTATTCCAGCTCTTTCGATGGCAATTGTGGCTGCTTCAACGCCCATAGTGGTCGTAGTTTCCTCCAGCCTATCTGCAAATCTACGTTCTTTAATTCCGGTACGCTCTTGGATCCATGAATCGTTGGTATCCATAAACTTAGACAGATCATCGTTAGTATAAATATTTTTAGGCACATAACTACCAATACCTGCAATTTTTGAACTGTACATAAAACTTTGGTTTGAAGAGTAAATATAGTCATTAGCAGTTAGTATTTAGTATAAAGTAGTTAGGCTAAGTGTATAAGAAATACTATAGGCTAACTACTAAAAATTGTTTATTTTTGCCCTATGTCTACAGAAACAAAGGAAGAAACATTTACACTAGAAGAAATTTTAACTTCTTTAAAAACAGTTCATCGCCTTATTTTGTGGAATGATGATGTAAATACCTTTGAGCATGTGATTTGGTGTATGATGAAATACTTGGATTATACCGAAGCACAAGGTGAAAAGATTGCTTGGGAAGTCCATAACAAGGGCAAATGCGCCGTGTTAGAGGGTTCCTTTACCGAAATGGAAGTATATAGAAAAATATTACAGCAAGAAGGCCTTACTGTATCGGTTGACTAACAATTTTTAGACTAGTTTCCTCAAAACTTCTATTAATTCCTTTTGGGTTTCCACTGTTTTGTCCTTCGCATACCAACCGTGCAACAATTCTTCAATTAACATTAAATCTGTATGTTCTTTTTTCCATCCCGCTAATAACGATTGCAGCACCGCCGGCCGCGGGCCCCATTTAGGCAATATCAATTCTTTATTTTGATCTAAAACCAAAAGTACGGGAATTGCTCTTCCACCATTAGTTAAATGTGCATCAATTAAAGGAAGATTTTGATCTCTTAAGACTAAACGTAAAGAAAACTTATCGGGGGCAGTTGAAACAATTTTATCAATCACGGGAACAATCTGTGCCCCATCACCACACCATCCTTCGGTAATTACCAAAAAATGGTACTGTTGTTTGATTGCAGAAATTGTGGCGATTAACTCTTCATTTAACACTGTGGTTTTCTCTATCCTTTTCATTCGCTGCACATTCAGTTTTGTATAGTGCAACATCTCTTCCGAATTATTAGGGCCAGTGGTTTTGCCAGTGGCTAAAAGATCATCAACCAATTCTCGGTACCTTATATAGGTTAACCCTTCGTTATCAAAAATATTACTGTAGTTAAACATAAAATAGCTGTAATAAAATAGTTACGGCTCTTTTTTTAAACCTTCAAGGCCGACCTTTGTCTTCTTTAAGAACAAAACGAAAAAAAGATTAAATGAGACGTATTACTAGCAAAGTTCTATTATTAATTATTACCATTTGTATTACCACTGTAAAACTTTACGCACAAAGCCCTGGAATAGGTAAGATTACAGGAAAAATTGTTGATGCACAAACTAATGAGGGAATTCCTTATGCTTCGGCAGTGTTATTAGATAAAAAAACAAAAGCAATCGTAAAAGTAGTGCAATCTGATGTAGAAGGCACATTTTTACTTGGCGCCCTACCTAAAGGTATATTCACTTTTAAAGCGAGTTATGTTGGCTTTCAAACTATGGTTAGAGATTCAGTTGCTATAACTGATGCAGTTACTGAAGTGAACTTTGGTGCTATCAAAATGAAAACAGCAAAAGGAAATATTTTAAGTGAAGTAAATATTACTGCTCAAAAAGCAACTATGCAAATGGGCATCGATAAAAAAATATTCTCTGTAGATCAAAGTTTGGTGAGTGAAGGAGGATCTGCTTCAGATTTACTCCAAAATGTTCCTTCAGTGCAAACTGACATAGATGGAAACGTAAGCTTACGTGGATCAGCAGGGGTAAAGGTGTTAATTGATGGCAAACCATCCTTAATTGCAGGGGGTAATATTGCCCAAATCTTACAATCTATTCCCGCAAGTTCAATTGAAAGCGTAGAACTAATTACCAATCCCTCGGCAAAGTACGATGCCGAAGGTCAGTCTGGCATCATTAACATTGTATTAAAGCGAAACAAAAAGCTAGGCTTTAATGGATCACTTGCGCTAACTGCTGGTAATCGCGAAAATTATAATACGAATACAAGCTTGAGTTTTCAAAATAAGAAAGTAAACCTATATGGTAATTATAGCTACCGCTATGGTAATAGAGTTGGAGGTGGATACAATAACAT
>DATJDT010000286.1:0-5554 GCA_035497275.1 Pedobacter sp. | reverse complement strand
CTTATGTAAAAGGGAATTAAGCAAATGATAAAAGCTCTATAAAACCTATACATAAACCGAAGCTGATTTTTATACTCTATAAAAAATAGGAGCAAAAACAAAATTCCAAATGTTGTTGCAGTATACCACTTTGAGTAGGCGAAAAATAAAACCGCAATCATGATGCCCAGCAATAAATTGCTGAGAGATAAACTATATTTCTGCAAATCGTTTTTAGGAAACTTGGCATTTAAATAAGCATAAATACCCAATGAGGCAAAACTAGAGGTGAAGTAGAACAAATACATTTCCAATGGGATTTGCCTATAAATAATCCCTAGCAGATATTCGGGATTAAAAACCCAAACTTTTAGACCTGCTAAAAAAACGCCTGTTTCCGAGAAAACAACGGTTACTACTAAGGAGGGGATAAAAAGCGCCCAAATATCAGCAAAGGAAAAGTGTTTTTTATCGATGGTAAAAACAACCGGAATGAGAAAAAGAAATAAATTAAGGTAAAGGAAGATGTGCGTCATTAGTTGGTCTTAAATACAATTCCAAAAGTAACGATTTTGACTGAAACAAAAATGCTCCCTCATTTTTACATGAGGGAGCATTTTTGCACTAAAATAATTTCTTAACTGGCGGTATCTACCATATCTTTCGCATACGTTTTAAGATATTTTTTTAATATCCCCCTAGCTACATGAATACGTGTTTTTACCGTTCCGATCGGAATCTGCAACTCTTCGGCTATTTCATGATATTTAAACCCTTCGAAATATTTAATAAATGGCACGTAGTACTCTGGCTGTAAAGTAGCAAGTGCTTTATGGATATCGCCCATTACAAATTTGCTTTCTACTGCATTTCTACTTGCGCTATAATGTAAGTTTGCCGACGAAATATCATCCGACTGCGTAATTAAGGTATTTGTTTTAACCATACGTCTATAGTTATTGATAAACGTATTTCTCATAATGGTAAATAACCATCCTTTAAGATTTGTACCTTCTTTAAATTTACTATAATAGGTTACTGCTTTTAACATCGTATCTTGAACCAAGTCATTGGCATCTTCGATATCTTTCGTAAAATTTAAAGCGAATGACTGTAAAGAACTAGAATAATCATGCAATTGGTGGTTAAATTGAAGCTGTGTCATAGTTTTAGTTTTAATTTTTAAAAAAGAAACAGCTGCGTGACGTGGTTCTGCAAACTGCTCGTTGTATGCTGATAGCTATACAACTTTAATACCAAAAATCTTAAAACTTATATTCTACAGAGAAAAAACAGCCTAACGGCTTCCTTTTGCATTTTACTAAAAAATGTTTACTTCCCTACTTAGTACCACACCAAACTTGGCATGCACCGAATTAATGATTTGTTCTGAAAAATCATACACTTCCTGTCCAGTTGCCTTCCCGTGATTAACTAATACTAAAGCCTGATTTTTCCAAGTTCCAGTTTCTCCAACAATTTTCCCTTTAAAACCGCATTGCTCAATTAACCAGCCAGCAGCCAGCTTTATTTTTCCAGCAGGCGCTGGATAATGAACCACCTCTGGAAATTCAGCAATTATTCTATCAAATTGCGTTTCCTCAATGATTGGATTTTTAAAAAAACTTCCTGCATTGCCAATGGTACTTGGATCTGGCAATTTACTTACGCGAATAGCAGCCACAACTTTTGAAACATCATCAATAGTGGGTTGCTTAATATTTCTTTTAGCCAACTCATCAGTAATTGCACCGTATTGAGTGCGGATGATTGCCTTTTTATTTAATTTAAACGTTACTGAAGTTAGGATATATTTGCCTTTTAGCTCATTCTTAAAAACACTTTCTCGGTATCCAAAATTACAATCTGCATGTTGAAAGGTTACCATTTTCCCAGTAGCTAGCTCAAAAGCCCGGCAACTGAAAAAAACATCTTTAAGTTCAACGCCATAAGCTCCAATATTTTGAATGGGCGATGCGCCAACAGTACCAGGTATTAAAGTTAAGTTCTCTATACCAGCAAAGCCTTTCGCCACACAAAAACTAACAAGATCATTCCAAACAACGCCCCCTCCTGCCGTAACCATTACTTCGTCGCCATTTTCTGTATAGTTAATACCTGGGATACTTATTTTTACCACCAACCCTTCAAAATCTTTCGTAAAAAGCATATTACTTCCACCGCCAAGTATTAAAATTTCTTGCCCTTTTTGATCAACATCCTTAAACAGTTCCTTTAAATCAGACTCTTCTTTAATATCTACAAAAAAATCAGCATTAGCCTGAATGCTAAAAGTATTATAAGGCTTTAAAGAAACGTGTTGTTGTAAGGAAGACATGTAAATATTGTTGATTAACGCAAAGATAGTAATTAGTCTGAAGCGCCTTGAGCTTCATTTAAGGTTTTTTCAATCCTCTTATCAGGGATTAACCACATCAGTGCCACGAACACATAAAATGCCCCTGAAATCCATACCTCATAAAATGATGCACCAATAGCTAGTGCATAACAAGCAACCGAAAGCTTTCCCTTAATGCCACTGCCTACTGCTTTTGCTAAAACAGAATCATCACCATGGTGACTAATTAATTGCCGTGTTAATATACTATAGGCAACCCCATCCATCAAGAGTACAAATCCATAAAGTGCAACTGGTGCTGGTGCGAAATGGTTTTCGCCCATCCAAGCGGTGGCAAAGGGCACCATCGACAGCCAAAACAACAAATGCATATTAGCCCAGAGCACCCCTCCATTCACTTTATTTACCACTACAAACAAATGATGATGGTTATTCCAATAGATTCCCACATACACAAAACTCAACACATAACTTAAAAAAACAGGCCATAAAGCTAATACATCATTAAATTCACTCGCATGGGGCACTTTTAGCTCGAGCACCATGATGGTGATGATAATAGCGATTACGCCATCACTAAATGCTTCAATTCTTCCTTTCTTCATGATGTTTAGCTTGAGATTATTTTTGTACGTTTTAAAGATATACGTTTTTTCCTAAATCTCCATTCACCTAATAAAATCCGTACTTCACCGACAAAGCCTATAGTAAGCGTGGCTATTTTCATTTTTTTGTATCATGGAAAGTCAACAATCAAAATCGAAATCGAGAGAAAAACAATCCGTGATTAAAATAAATGTGCAAGACCAAGCTAATTTTAGTCATGGTGAGCTCGTTCTAACCGCCGAAAAAATAAGTTTAGCGGAAGAAATTAAAATATTAATCAGGAAACTTTGGAATTGAAAAAAGTTTCCATAGTTTTGCTTCCGAATTTAGCATAGGCTTAAAGGTTCGATTCTTCGTTGTTGCGAAGAACCAAAATCTTAAAGTGGAACATTGAAATAGAGGGTGTAAAAATTGGAAGTAAAAGAATACATAGTTGAGGAATCGGATAAACTCTTTTGCCAGTTTGGCTTCAAGAGTGTGACCATGGATGATATTGCCAAACATTTGGGAATGTCTAAGAAAACTATTTATCAGCATTTTAGTGATAAAGATGAACTGGTTAATATTTTAATAAAAGAGAAGTTAGGGGCGCAGCAATTTGTCATGAATTCATGTGCTTCCAAGGCCAAGGATGCAGTTGAGGAACTATTTTTTGCGATAACAAATATTCATGAAATATTATCAAACATGAACCCAAAGCTCTTTTACGATTTACAAAAATACCATCCAAAGGCGTGGGTAGCTTTTAAAGCTTTTAAAGAAGAGAACCTCGGCAAATGTATCCTCGCAAATTTAGAACGGGGCATTGCAGAAGATCTTTACCGCAGCGAAATTAAAACAGACATTATAGGGCAAATGCGTTTAGAGCAGGTTGATTTGCTTTTTAGTCAACCCAACAATTATACCGCTAACAAATACAGCATCACTCAGGTGATGGTAGAAATAACCGAACATTTCTTGTATGGAATTTGCAATGCCAAAGGATTAGAGAAAATTAAATATTACAAACAACTAGCTACCCAATCATAAATTATGAACCCGACATTTAAAAATAATCAACAAAATTTAGTTCTTATTATTTTTAAAATCAAAGGCTCCATCAAACAACTAAAAACAATATAAACAACCTGATGAAACATCAACTTTACATCTTCCTTTTTTGCTTAAGCTGGGCAATCCCAACCAAGGCGCAACAAAAAGATACCGTTGCTACTTTTACCTTAAATCAAGCTATCAGCTACGCGCAAACTCATCAATCTAGTATTTTGAATGCCCAAATTGATGAGCAGATTGCTAAGAATACCGTAAAACAAACAATCGGTATCGGCTTACCACAACTAAGTGCAAATGCTGATTTTAATGACTTTTTGAAAATGCCGACTTCTATCTTCCCTGATTTTATCTCGCCATTGGTTTACAAAGCCTTTACAGATAACAACGTAAAAGATGGAAACGGGAACCCAATTACGATGCCTGCTGGACTTGGGGGATCAACGCCAGTTCAATTTGGCACAAAGTATACCTCGTCGGCCAGCTTACAGTTAACTCAACTTTTGTTTGATGGAAGCTACCTAGTAGGTCTTCAAGCATCCAAAACCTATAAAGAGCTATCTGTAAAAAACACGAAAAGAACCAAGATCGAGACAACTGTTGCTGTTACTAAAGCCTATTATTCTGTTTTGGTAAGCAAAGAACAATTAGCGTTGATTGATGCCAACATTGAGCGCCTCAAAAAAACATTAAATGATACAGAACAATTATTTAAGAATGGTTTTGCCGAAAAAATTGATGTAGATCGTTTAACAGTATTAAACAATAATTTACTTACAGAACGTGAAAATGTAATTAGATTATTGGCTTTAAATGTAAATCTTTTAAAATTTCAAATGGGCATGACAATTGGAAGTACACTGTCTTTAACAGATCAAATTACTACGATCAATGTAGACAGCACCCCTATCCTAAACGATGGCCAGGCATACCAAAAAAGAATTGAATATTCTTTATTGCTAACACAGCATAAATTAAATGAGTTAGATGTTAAACGCTACAAGAGCTTATTTTTACCGTCGCTAGCAGCATTTGGCAATACCTCGGCTAACTTCCAGGATAATAAGTTTTCTAATTTGTACGATAAAAGTTTTCCAAGTACAGTCATTGGTCTCAAACTTTCTATTCCACTTTATTCTGGTGGACAAAAAACATATCAGTTGCGAAATGCAAAGTTAGAATCCTTGAAAACTCAAAATAACTTGATCAATCTTCAAAATTCAATTGACCTTGAAGTTTCCCAAGCACAAACCACTTATTTAAATGGTCAAAAATCGTTGGAAAACCAGCAAAGGAACATGGATTTAGCTAAAGAAGTATTACGTGTTACCAAAATAAAATACGAGCAGGGTGTGGGTTCTAGTTTAGAAGTTACTACGGCCGAAACCTCGTTAAAAGAAGCTCAAAACAACTATATCAGTGCCTTATACGATATGCTAATCAACAAAGTAAATCTGGATAAAGCATTAGGAAACATTAATTATTAAACCTTACAAATTATTATACAATGAGACGAATATTATTCCTATCGACTATCGCATTTTTAGCTGCCTGTTCACA
>DATJDT010000285.1:0-6806 GCA_035497275.1 Pedobacter sp. | reverse complement strand
CACTATTACCAACTTTAACAATGTCATTAGCGCTGTAGTTAAAAGTTTGGCGTCCGTCTTTAGTTAAAAATATTTCTCTACCAGTAACAGGATCAATCCCCAAAGAAGGAACTGCCCAAATATCCCTAGGACTATACCCATCTTTATATCGAGTTAATGAATTATTTTGTTGAAGGCTTTCGTTTAAAGATTTCAATTTGTTCTCAAACTTGCTATACTTTTGATCTAAGATTGCACCTGTTAAACCCAACGTCCAAACAATCTGTTCTTTGGGTTTAAATATTGGAGAAAAGCTAACATTAGTTTCTAATCCACGCACTGTTAGTGCTCCTGTATTATAAGGAAAACTAGCTAATCCGGTCGACGTTGGTAAAGTAATATCTACTACCATTGGATCGGTATATTTATCGTATGCGTTAAATTGAATATTCAATCTCTTTTTCATAAAACCGAGATCCAGTCCAATACTAGTTTGGCGAGTACTTTGCCATGCTAGATCAGGCGCTCCCAACATATCAAGATAGATCCCTTGACCAGAACGGTTTAAATCTTCGGAATAGTTATAAACCGACTGGCTCACGCTGCTAAAGCTCTGATTTCCAGTAATACCAATGTTTCCTCGGATACGAAGCACATCTATCCAATCGATATTTTTAAAGAATTGCTCACGATGTATATTCCAGCCTAGTCCTGCCGAATAGTAAGGTGAATACAACTTATTTGAACCAAATGCTGTTGAGCCATCCATGTTAAAATTGACATCCGCGTTAAAACGTTGGTCATAAGAATAGTTTACCGAGGCAAGCGCTGAATTTCTTCTAGATACTCGTGTATTAGCATTAGGTGTGGCATCAGTTGGAAAACCAAAAGCAAACGCTGGATTTCCATTACTTGCAGCAGGGAAACCCTCTGTTGTAAAACCATATCCGCGATTTTGATTTTCACTAATCTCTGTTCTTAAATTGGCAGTTAACGAGTGCTTTTCATTGAAAACGCGAGCAAAAGTAAGCATCATATTCGCCGTATAGCCAGATGCTTTACCCTCGTCATGTATCAATGTACCTTTTTTACCTGTTTCTACATTTGTAAATAACGTACTTAAAGGGGAGGTGAAATTATCGTTGTTAGAGAAAGATTTTCTAATCTGCCCAGAGGTTGTCAATTTTAAATACTTATTAAATTGATAGCTTAACTGTGTGTTGTTATTTATTGAAAAAGAAGATCCTTTACTAAAACTATTTAAGCTTGCATTATACATTGGATTGTAAACCACAACATTACTCTGCAAATCCATTGCAGGTGTATTAGACAGAAACATCTGATCAGCACTTAAAAACTCGAAATAAGGGTTAGTATTTACCCAGGCCGAAAAACTTCCATAAGAAGAGTTAGCACTGTTCGAGCCACCAATAGTGACATTATTGGTTAAGTTAAAATTACCAGAACGGTAACTCAAATTAATATTACCACCATAATCTTTTCTACCCGAGCCAATCATCACACCTTTGGTATCTTTATAATTGAACCCAGCATTAAAAATCAATGCTCCTTGTCCACCACGTGCATTTACTGAATGACGAGAAGAATAACCTGTTTGCAAGGGCTTATCTAACCAGTATGAATCAACCCCACGGATTACATTTTTTAATCGTTCATTATAAATATTATCTAACGCAAGCTGGTGGTTGAAATCGCCAAATGTACTAGTATATCGTCCAGACAAACGTTCAAAATCCAATTTTTCTTTGGCATTCATCATGTTGTAGCTTCCTAAATCAGGCATCTCTAAGTTTAGATCGGCGGTATAAGACAAGCTGATTTTTCCACCAGCAGGTTTAATCGTTTCTACCACTACAACACCATTTGATGCTCGTGAACCATAAATAGCTGTAGAAGAAGCATCTTTAAGGATAGTTACGGACTGCACAATATTCATATCCAAATCAACAATGGCACGAAGATTACTTTCAAAACCATCTAAAATGAATAATGGCAAATTGGGATCACCTGAAAACTCATCACGAACGGAGGTTTTAGAGACACTGATACTCGTTTGGCCTCTTAATTCCAAAGTTGGCAATACATTTGGATTGGAGCCTTTCACATTATTCTCTACTTGAATAAATGATGGATCTAAACCGCGTAAACTGGCAATAATATTTTGATTGCCTACCAATTTTAACTGCTCGCCTGTAAATGATGCTGTAGCACCTGTAAAGCTCAATTTATTTCTTTCAATACCAGTACCGGTTACTACGACTTCTGTTAAGGAGTTCTCAATAATCCTTAAAACGACTGTCTTAAAAACAACAAGACTTGCCGGGTTCGCGTAGGTTAATCGCAATGTTTTAAAACCGATATACGAAAATTCAATAATATCACCAGGATTGGCCTTAATACTGAATCCACCCATTGCATTGGTTTTAGTCTGGATAGATTTACCAAGAATCTTCACCGAAACGTCCTCAATGGCTTTTCCTATGGTATCGACAACTTTACCTTCAATTACATCGACTTGAACATCGAGCGTATTTTTGGTTGTTATTTTTGGCGTTTCTCCTATTTTACGTTTTTCAACAAGGGTTATCACTTTTCCATTAACCTCATAGTCAAAAGGTTGATGTTCAAAGATAATCGCTAATGCTTGCAACAAAGGTTTATCGCTTAGATTTACGCTAATAGGTTTAGCTAATTTTAACTGTTCGTCTTGAACAATGAAGGAATAATTCGTTTGCTTCCGCAAGTCTAACAATACCGATTTCAAGGTTGCATTTTCCAATCTCATGCTTACATTTTGTGCACGAGAAGCAAAAACCTGAACGGTTAATAGTAGCGTAAATAATAACGTTAATTTCATGTAAATTACTATGGTTAGTAGTTTATCCTTCCTGCCTTGGAGCAAAATATGATGCATATTTTCCGAGGCATGAATTTTTTTATTCATACATTTGAGTTTAGGGTTTTTTAATAATGTTTACTGCGTTTTTTTAAGAGCCTATTATATTCCGGAGTGTGGCCAAACACTCCGGTTTTTTTTAGGCTAGCATTTCGAATGAGTTAAAGTACTTCTATTGCTACCCTCCTTCCATTAATTTTAAATTTCACTCCGTAATTTTTCTCTAGGGTATTCAATATTTCTTTCAAAGAGAGCGTACGGTCTAGCACGCCAAATACTGTTTTTGTAGGTAAATTTGCAGGTACATCCTCAAAAGTTACGTCATACCATCGTTCAAGTTGGCGTAAAATCTCAGGCAATTCAACACTAGACAGCATAATTTCACCATTAATCCAAGCTGTATATTCACTCGGATCTACAGCTACAACCGTTAGCGAAGTGCCTTTATCCCATATAGCTTGCTGACTAGGTTTTAAGGTGGCTTTATTTTGATGCAAAGATTCACTTACTGCTACACTACCCTCAACCAACGTTGTTTTGATAAAGCGTTCGTTGCTATATGCATTAACATTAAATAGGGTGCCTAACACCTGAATTTTCTGTTGTTGCACATGAACAATAAAAGGTTTTTGAGGGTTTTTAGCAACTTCGAAATAAGCTTCCCCTTCTAGCGTAACTTCTCGAGTTGCTCCTACAAAACGGGTTGGATAAGATAAAACCGATGCAGCATTCAAGTATACTTTGGTTCCATCATCTAGCATTACTTTATACTGCCCAGCTCTAGGAGTTGCTAGTTTCGCAGTTAGCACTTTATCATCCTTACGGATAGCAGTGCCATCGGCGTAGGCAATTTGTCCATTTGCATTCACAAAACCTTGTGCGTTTTCTTTCAATGCGATCTCTTGTCCATCATCAAAGGTTAAAACTGCACTGTTTTTCCCTGCTAAGATAACAGGTTGTGCTGCATAGCGATAAATACCTATCCCTAAGACAATTAGGATTGCTGCCGCATAGCGAAGAAAGTACATTTTTCTCACTTTTGTAGGGCGCACTTTTAGCATTAACTCTCGTTCAACATTATTTGCAATATGTTGTACGAGCTCTTGGTCTTTCACTTCTTCTTCAGATAGCCTTTCAATGCAGCGGGTTAAATCCCCATCATTTAAGGTCCCATCGGCAACAGCAGAAAGAACAAGCGCTAAATCCTCTTCAGTATAATCCCCATTAATGAAACTTTGAAACGCTTGGTTTATATCAGATCTTTCCATGACATTCTTTACACCTATTACACCTGAGTAAAAAAAAGCAGTAGTTGTAAATCAACAAAAACACACAAGTAACTGATTTACAATAGATTTATTTTGCTCATAAAAAGAATTCTTGAATACATAAGACCATGATAATCCAGAATTTTTCTTTGTGCATAACGATATCTCTTATTTGAGCATTCGCCTTTTTGATGTGATCGTTGATTGTATTTTCGGAAACGCCTAGTTGTATAGCAACTTCCTTATAGCTCAATTGTTGTATTTTACAAGATTCATAAACGTGTCTGCGCTGAGAAGGTAAATAAGCAAGTATACGGTCTAATATTACCTTGTTTTCCTTCTTTTCAATGTAGCTTTCAATCTGCGAATAGACTTGTTCGTCAAAGGGTAAAAGCAAATCCTTCATTTTCTTTTCATAATAGGCTTTTCGAAATGTGTTCTTAGCCATATTTGTGGCAATCTGAAAGAGATAAGCTTTGATGGGGCGATCTGCATCTACAAGTTCTCGCCCTTCCCAAATTTTTAAGAAAAGCTCCTGAACTAATTCTTCCACCAAAGTTGGAGATTTCATCAAACGCAGCATTGATGAAATAATAGGTACCTTATATTTGTGATAAATTGCTTCAAATGCCATATGATCTCCCGCTTTTAAGTCTAAGAGCAATTGCTTTTCGGGGTGGTCAGATTCAGAAGGCATTGAGATTAAATGGATTTAGTGTCAAATCTACAAAATTAAAACGATTAAAGTCGTTTGTACATACAAATGGTCCTTTGGTTTCAATTCTAAAAAAATAATTTCTATCTTAAGCCATTATTTAGTTTTATATATGTCTGATCATAATTATTCAAGGAGAAAATTTTTAACGCAAACTATTTTGGCCTCTGCAGCCGTTGCAACACCGGGTTTGTTAATGGCTAACGGTAAACATTTTTCGGGCTTTGGGGCTGGCGAAAGAGTAAATCTAGCCTGTATAGGTATTGGAAATCGCGGAGGCGAAATTATTCGTGAACTGCACGCAACAGGGCTAGCTAATATTGTGGCGCTATGCGACGTTGATATGGAAGCACCGCACACACTTGCTATTTTAAAACTATTTCCCAATGTACCTCGCTTTAAAGATTTTAGGCAGATGTTTGATAAAATGGGAAATCAGATTGAGGCAGTATCCATAGGTGTACCTGATTTTGCACACTTTCCTATTACCATGATGGCAATAGGCTTAGGTAAACATGTGTATGTAGAAAAACCAATGGCGCGCACCTTTAATGAGGTAGAGCTGATGATGAAAGCAGCAAAGAAACACAAAAATGTAGTAACCCAAATGGGTAATCAGGGTCATTCTGAAAACAATTATTTTCAATTCAAAAAATGGACTGAAACGGGCTTCATAAACGATGTAACTGCGATTACCGCACACATGAATTCGCCAAGACGCTGGCATACATGGGATCCTAAAATTACTTCTTTTCCACCTGCCGAACCTATTCCTCCAACATTAGATTGGGATATTTGGCAAATGCAAACACAGGGACATTCTTATAATAAAGATTTTGTAAATGGTCAATGGCGCTGCTGGTTCGATTTTGGGATGGGCGCGCTAGGCGATTGGGGTGCACACATTTTAGATACCGCTCATCAGTTTCTTGACCTTGGACTACCCTACGAAGTTGATCCATTGAAATTAAGTGGCCATAATAACTTTTTCTATCCTATGTCTACCACCTTATCGTTTAAATTCCCAAAAAGAGGAGATATGCCTCCTGTGGAGATAAAGTGGTACGATGGCCTTGATAACCTTCCGCCATTACCGGAAAATTATGGCGTACAAGCATTAGATCCAAATATTCCGCCGCCAAGTACAGGAGCTATTAAGCCAGCCGCATTAAATCCTGGTAAAATTATTTATGGTAAAGACCGTACTTTTAAAGGGGGGTCTCACGGAAGTATTTTATCAGTTATTCCTGACGGAAAAACAAATCCTCAGTTACCAGAATTTGAAAAGAGCCCATCAAATCACTTTGCTAACTTCTTGAAGGCATGTAAAGGCGAAGAAAAAACACGTTCTCCATTCCATATAGCTGGCCCATTAAGTCAGGTATTTTGCTTAGGTGTAATGGCACAATGGACAGGTGAGAAAATTGTATTCGACAGAAAAAAGAAAATCATCACCAGTAGTAAACACGCGAATGATTTATTGATTGGTCCGCCTCCACGTAAGGGTTGGGAACAATATTATAAAGTTTAATCGATTAGCCCGGTGTTAGTACTGGGCTTTTTTATTTATTGAATAATTCCATTTAACACGGCGAACCTCATTAATGCTGCACTATTTCTTACACCAGTTTTTTCAATTAAACTTTGTCGATGACCTTCGATTGTTCTTTTACTAATAAACAACTTGTTTGCCATTTCTATATTAGTTAATCCTTCACCTATTAAATGAAGAATTTCAATTTCCCGTAATGAAAAATCTATATTCGCTTGAGGAATATTGTTCCATTGATTACCTGCCATAACTTTATCAAGCATCGTTAAGGAAAGTTCTGAACATATATATTTTCCTCCCAAGCCGATATGTTTTAAGGCAAAAACCAACTCATCGGCATTTACATTTTTTAGCAAATAACCTTTTGCACCAGCA
>DATJDT010000284.1:0-4755 GCA_035497275.1 Pedobacter sp. | reverse complement strand
AGTAAGAACCAAACAAATCCCAAGTGCAATTGCAAAAGGTAGGTATGATAGCTCTGTACGATAATAAAAACCGTTTAGCCATTCCTTAATTAAATAATACGCAGCTGGCCAGATTAATAAATTTGCGACAATAACTACTTTAACGAAACTACTATTTAGTAATCCTAATAAATCTTTAATCGATGCGCCTAATATCTTGCGAACTGCGATTTCTTTAGTTCGCTGTTCTACTTCAAAAAACACCATACCAAACAAACCAATACAGCATAAAAAAATAGCAATACCTGCAAAGGTGATAAATATAGAACCTAATCTCATTTCCGATTGATAAAGCTGTTCTATGCGAGCATCCAAGAACTGTAAATCAGGCGGAACCTCTGAAAAATACTTCTTCCACAATTGTTCTATTCTCGCTTTGGTTGAAGATAAACTGCCTGGATTCAATTTTATATATAAATGTCCGGCAGTTCTACTTAGCACTAATTTAATTGCCAAAGGAGCAACTTTTTGATGGAGTGACATTCCGTTAAAATCGTTTACCACTCCGATAACCTTACCTTGTAAACCACCGGTACTTAATATAGTGTCTATTGGATGAGTAAGGTTTAGTAATTTAACTGCTGCTTCATTCAATAACATGGGCCTTTGAGCAGCAATTTTATCAAATTCATCCTCAGGAAGATCCCAATATTTATCATAATCTATTAAGTCTGCCCCAAACTTCGAAGAAAAAGCTCTTCCCATTATTACCTTTATATTTAAGGTATGTAGGAAGTTTAAATCGGCACCAATAAAATCAGCTTTATAAGATGTCGTATCCTTATCGTTTTTCCAAGACACACCACCATTAGATTTACCTGGATTAAAACCTGATAAACTTATTGATTTCACACCTGGTTGATGCTCTAGCTCTTCTTTAAAACTAGCATAATTGACACCAAAATCGTTATAGTGTGATGAAACTAAAACCTGCTCTTTATCGAAACCTAGATTTTTATCCCTAATAAAGTTCAGTTGTGCATAAATTGCTAAGGTGCAAACAATCAAAAATGCAGAGATCGAAAATTGAAACACCATTAAAACCTTTTTAAACCCAAATTTCCCAGAAGTATGGCCAGTATATCCTTTTAAGATTTTTACCGGCATTAGTTTAGAAAGTATTATGGCGGGATACAAACCTGCAACAAAACCTGCAACAATGATGATCGCTAAAGATATTAAGGCCGTTTTAAAATTTACCATGCCAGCGAGTGAAACGTCAATCCCTAGTTTGGTCCCTAAAAATGGAATTAAATCGTGAGTTAAAATTAAAACTAATAACGCTGCTAAAATGAAATACAAATAACTCTCGCTTAAAAACTGAACCCTTAGCTGTCTGGGCGATGCTCCCATAACCTTTTTCACCCCTATTTCTTTTCCTCTTTTTATGGACGCCGCGATGGTTAAGTTAATAAAGTTTACTATAGCAATTAGTAAAATAAAAAAAGCAACGGTAGAAAAAATATAAATATATTTAATATCACTATTTGCTTGTATCTCATTTGCGGTGTGCGAGTACAAATGAATTTTACTTAGTGGCATTAAGGTTATTTTTATAGTTTCCGGAAAGTTGTATTTTTTATACACTCTTTGCAGTTTCCGCTCAAAAGCAGCCGCTGAAACTCCTTTTTTTAATTGTATATATTGCGGAACTGGTCCATAAGCTTTCCAATTTAATTTTTGAGAGCCTTCCTTGGTTATCAGATCTGCCCTAAAATGAGCGGTAGTAGGTAGATCTTTTATAATCCCAACTATCTCATAGACCTGTCGATAATTAGTTAAATTAATACGTTGTCCAATAGCATTCCCTTTGGGAAAAGCAGTTTTCGCAAAACTCTCGGAAATAAGAAGCGTATTTGGTTCCTTTAATGCTTTTTTAGCATCTCCAACAATTATTGGGGCCGTAAACATCTCAAAGAAGGCGTTTTCAGTTCTTAACAAATATTGATTAAAAAAATGCTCGCCTACTTTAAATTGCACTTCGTTACTTTGCAACATCGTTACCCTGCTCACTTCCGGAAACTCATCACGCAACATATCAGCTAAACCAGATGGTAAATTGATTTCTTCTTTCTGGTCTTTGCTATTGATAGAGTGTAAGCGGTAAATTTCATTTACGTTTACATTATGTTGATCATAAGATAGTTCGAACATCACATAAGCAACTAACAATACCACGGTACTCAAGCCAACAATTAGCCCTGTTAACTTAATGGATGTTGTTAATTTATGGTTCCATATATTTCGTAAGGCGATTTTTAGGTTGAGTTTAAACATCTTTTTTGTATCAAGTATTTTGTATCAAGACTGGATTCTTTAAATTATTCGTACTTCAATGCATTAACGGGGTTACCTATTGCAGCTTTTCTAGCTTGCAGGCTAACTGTAAATATGGCAATTGCAACAGATAACGCCGTAGCAATTAAAAAAGGCCAGATAGGCATATCAATACGATAAGCAAAACCCGCCAGCCATTTCCTAGTTAAAATAAAGGCAATTGGCCAACTTATGAAATTTGCCATCAATACCAGTAATAGAAATGACCGATTTAGCATATTCATCAATTGTAAATTAGAGGCGCCTAATATTTTTCGAATAGCAATTTCTTTCGTTCTCCGTTTCGCCATGAAAGTTGAAAGCGCAAATAGGCCTAGTAGTGAAAGAGATATAGAAACTACACTAAAAAGTACAATCATGTTTATAAATCGCCTATTCTCTTCCAATATTTTCTCAAAGGAATCATTTAATGCAGCATATTGCATGGGGTAATTAGGGTAGGCAAGTCGCCATTCTCGGGCGATTTTTTCTAAAATCTGCTTACTATTTTCCGAAGAAAATCTCACTAACATGTTATTGGTATTAGAACTACTTCCCAGTTTAGTAATTTTATACATTGTTGGTAGAACAGCTTTATCAAAACCTTCATTATGATAGTCTTTAATTACCCCCACAATTTGTAAGACAGCTTTTCCGCTATTTTGACTAAAGTTTTTACCGATAACATCTTTACCCAGTAATTGGGCGGCAGACTCGTTAAGAACTGCAGAAGTTAAGGTATCTGCTTTGTATTGTGGAGAAAAAATACGACCCTCCACCACTTTTACGCCTAAAGCCGGTAATGCCTCCATGGTAACAGTTACACTGTTGATGTCGATTTTCTTACCTTCATAATCAATCGGAGCGGTGAAATTAAAGGCATTTCCAAGAACTTGCGTGGTAGTACCTACATATTGGACTCCCGCAATCCGCCTTATTTTGCTCGCAAAATTTTCATCGTAACTTGATTTAATGTTGATGACTTTTGATTTGTCAAAACCCAAGTCTTTATGATTAATATAGTCAGTTTGCAGCTGCATTACACCAATACTAATCATAAACGTAACTGAAATAATGAACTGAAAAATCACAAGTGCATTCCTAAGAAAAATTCCTTTAAGCCCATTTTCGTAATTGCCCTTTAATACTGAAACTGGGTTATAGTTTGACAATATCCAAGCTGGATAAAAACCAGCAAGTAAAGTAACCAGCAAAAATAGTCCGATAAGTTGGATGATCAATGCAGGCAGCTGAGCATTGTGCCAAAAGCTTAAGTTGACATTAAAATATGAATTGAAAGAAGGCAACAGCACTTCAATTAATATAACTGAGAAAAATAATGCAGCTACACTTTGCAACGCCGATTCCAAAAGAAATTGAATAATTAGTTGCTTCTTATAAGACCCTAATACCTTTTTGACTCCCACCTCTTTGGCTCTCTGAACAGACTGGGCAGTGGCTAGGTTAACAAAGTTGATAATTGAAATCAATAATAGAAATATGGAAATAGCGATAATCGGCTTTACCTTCTCCAGCCAATTTACCGTTAAAGTTGGATTTCCGTGGACGGCCTGTAAGCTCACTAATTTTAAACCAGGACTTTTGCTTTTGTCTTTATAATACTCTTCAAAGCTCACTTCTTTTCCAACAAAAGTTTTCTTTTTAAACGCCACGTAAACGTTCTGTACAAGCTTATTTAGTTTAGTGGTATCGCTATTATCTGTGATCTTTGCGTAAATCTGACAATAATTAGTTGTTCCAGGATTTTCGGGATCATTATCTTTATTACCTGTGCGTGTAATTGCGTTGAATGATACGGTCTCAGGTGTCGAAGGAGCAGCTACCACACCTGTAACAGTAAGTGAATTACCTTCATCTCCTTGCCAAGCTAACGTTTTAACTTGCTTTCCTAAAACATTCAAACTTCCAAATAACTGTAAGGCAATAGCTTCCTTAAGGACGATAGAATTTGGCTTTTCTAAGGCGGTTTGTTCGTCGCCCCTTAAAAATTTATACGGAAAAACATGAAAAAAATGATGATCTGCATCTCTAATATCCCGAATCATCACTGGATCAGTATGCTCAATCTTCACCGCAGTTCCATCGCTGAACGACCACACCTTATCTATCTTTGTAATTACCTCAATTTGAGGAATATGCTCCTTTAATAAATTGGCAACCCTGCTATTGTTAGATTCCTGCCAATGTTCTAGATTATCAGGTGTGTAAAAGCTATGTCTTTCTCTCACTTGATAGATATTTTTCAAGTCTGTAGACCACTTATCATAACTCTCTTCATGATTGATATACAGCAATATAAATAAGAACGCAGTTGAGATCTATAATCTACATCCAGGCGATTGCTTGACACACCCTCAGTTAGTCGGAAAAGATCCACAA
>DATJDT010000283.1:0-3533 GCA_035497275.1 Pedobacter sp. | reverse complement strand
ATGTCACTTGTTATTGCTGTTGGTTTTTCGAACTTTCCAATCGGATATTTTAATTGCTCCAATGTCATATAATTTAAGTTTGTCAATGTTTCTTAGAATTAAATTTACAAAAAAAAGCCAACGTTATTACCTAACGTTAGCCTTCAATTGCATAATTACTTCTCAATTACAAACTGTAAATCTCCTTTAAACTCTCTTTCAACGTTGCCGGTTTTCGTCCAAGCAATTCTTCCAAGTCTTTGCTTACAATTTCGTACTGACCGCTTTTAATATCGGCCGAAAAGCCTGAAGCAATTAAAATTCTTAATTCCGAAATGCCATGTTCTTTAAGCTTATCCGGAAATGTGGCAGCATCTGCATCTGTATAGTTTATCCTTTTGCCTGATAATGAACTAAGTTCGTTTGCAACGTCTTGGTATGAGTACAATTCACTTCCTGTAATCTGATAAGTTTTGTTTCCATGTCCGTTTTGAAGCAAAACGTTGGCAGCCGCTTCACCCATTTCTCTGCGAAGCGCATAAGCCACTTTTCCATTAGCGGTAGGTAAATAAATTCCTTTTTCAAAAACGTTTTCTCCCACATACATCGGAATTACTTCTGCATACAAAGAATTACGTAGAAATGTATAGTTCAAGCCACTTTCTTTAATATAATCTTCTGTCTCGAAATGACTATCCATTAAGAATTTAACGGCTGATGTATTTACATTTTTCAGCGTAACGCCTGTGTATGCAATGTGTTTTACTCCGGCTTTTTTAGCAGCGTCTACTACGTTTTTATGTTGCTGATATCTTTGATGATCAATGGTAGAAATCAGCAATACCTTTTCAATACCTTGCATCGCTTTGTCTAGTGATGCTGTATCTTCAAAGTTTCCTAAACGAATTTCAATACCCCTTTCTTTCAGCTGTTGGGCTTTGTTTTCAGCTCTGGCAAATGCCACGATTTTGTTGGCTGGGATGTTCTTTAGCAAATGTTCTACGGTGGTCTTTCCTAAATGTCCGGTTGCGCCTGTTACTAAAATCATATTTTTAGTTTTTAATATTTAATAATAGAACAAAATTACAATATGAGGTTACTAAAGTGCTATCTGTTACCTATTGGTAAGTAGTTACCAATAGGTAATTAGTTGCATAAAAGGTTACGGTTATCTCTATATTTACCTAAATAATAAAGAAGTGATGGCAGAGAAAAGTAAGTTATCTGATAGTTGCCTTAGAAGTATTCAGGGCATAAGAGATACGCAAGATTTATTGAGTGGTAAATGGAAGATACCTATTATAGGTGCACTTTACTTCAATGGTAAATTCAGGTTTATGGATTTAGGACGGCATATTGAAGGCATTGCTCCTAAAGTATTATCTAAAGAATTAAAAGACCTGGAAATGAACCATCTTGTAAAACGTACTGTAAAAGACACCATGCCCATAACCGTTGAATATGAACTAACTCCACAAGGTAGAAGTTTGAAAAAGGTTATTGAAGCTATGGGCGAATGGGGTACAGACTATAGAAAGGCAGTGTTGGCGAATGCCTTAGAGAATTCCTAATTAAAAAATTTAAACTTGATGTTGTTAATGGTGTCTGCCATGCTCCATCACAGCTTCAATAGCTTCTACTTTACTTAAGGCAGCTACTTTCTCATACTTTCAGTAATTACTCCCTGAATATGATTGACTAAATTGCTAAGTAAGGTATTTACATCCTGTTCTGCAATTGAAAAGTTCAAAAAATAACGTCGCCAGCCATTTTTGCAAAGGTGTTGTTGTGCGTTCGTACTTTTCTATGAGTTTTATTGATAGTATTGTTTAGCTTCCTCTGTTACTTTTTGCACAAATTTAGTTTTCGCAATTCTATATCCAACTCGGTCATATTTGTGTGTTTCAGAAAGTTTAATTTTCAATATTTCATACTGTTGGGCTATCTCGATACGCTCCCTTAAATAATCTCTAAAAAGAATCCTATCCCATATTTGATGATTTTTCGGCCCCATATGAACATGAAATGTTTGGCCCTTTTCTCCCGTTGGACTATAACCTTTTACAAAAACCATATGTTGAGAACTTCCTTCATTTTGCAAAATGTAATCGTAATTGATAGTTTTAAATTTCTCAACTATTTCACTATTAAAATTATTTTCATCAGAGATTTCAATCAAAATATCAATAGTGTCTTTTGCTATTATGTTTGGCACGGAAGTACTACCAAAATGCTCAATACGAAGGATCACATCATTTAAAACGCTCAATATTAAGTCTCGTTCCTTCTCGTAAATTCCTTTCCATTGGCTAGTATGAGAAGATAATTTCACCGGAAAGAGTTTGGCAATTTCATGTTTGGTCAAATCGGTAATTCTTTTCTCCATATCTCTGATATTATTTGAATTATTTAGTATACAATTAGCGAAACTCAGTTTCGCTAATCCATTCCTATATTATACTGCGTAATGTTCACCTATAAAGTTAATAACTTTTGTTAATCGGTAAGATAACTATTGATATTACTTGAATAGCTATTCATTATCTGCTTTGGTAAAATAAAACGCTCTTAACATTTGACTATATCAAGCCTACATTCTTTTAATGATTGTTAAAGAATTCTAACATCGTGCTTAATGCTTTTTCGCAGTGCATTTTCTCACCATTTTCAAGCGATTCCTTAGCTGCTATTGCTGCTCTTTTACGCATATTTATTTCATAGAAGGAAATAGCTTCATGCACCGTTGCATATTTGTTGGATGTTAAGCATTTACTTAATTCAAGCGCATCAAGCAAAGCCATATTAACACCTTCGCCAGCAAACGGTGGCATCACATGAGCCGCATCGCCAAGCATTGTTAAATTGGGTAAACTTTCCCATGTTTGATCTAAAGGAACACAATAGATCGGTCTTGGAATAAAAGGTATTGCTGTATTTTCAAATAGTTCATACCAAATGCTACTCCATTCGTAGTATTCATTCTTAAACCATTCAAGTAATTGAGTTGTATCTGAAAAATCTAAATCACTGTTTGCTGCCCAACTTTCATCAGCTTTGAAACTTGCATAATACCCAATCTCTCCATTGCCTTTTTGTCCCATCAAGATGTTCTTTTTATTTCCAAAAGCCAATATCTTTCCGCCGTTCAGTAAGCCTGAAATATTGGGTGCCACATTTTTGGCATCATAAATATTGCCTTCAAGCATTGTAATGCCTGAATAAAAAGCTTTGATATTGGTAATGTAAGGACGAATTCTTGAGTTCGCTCCGTCAGCACCAATTACGATATCTGCATAAACAGAGTTCCCATTTTTGAAATACAGCAACCAACCTTCATTTTGCTCTTCCATTGAAACATATTGGTTGTCCCACACAACTGTTTCTGGCTGCAAAGAATCTAATAATATTTTTCTTAACACCCCTCTGTCTATTTCCGGACGAAAGTATTCGTTGCCGAAATCTTCCTCAATTTTGCTTTCATGGTCACTGAAAAATACCTCTGCACGTTCATTAATTATCTTCTTTTTATCAGCTCCTGGAAGAAAATTGTTTTT
>DATJDT010000282.1:0-1843 GCA_035497275.1 Pedobacter sp. | reverse complement strand
CCAATGCTAACCACCCAAGGTGAGATAGGTGCTGGAGCACATATTTCATTAAAGGGAAATTTTAATTTTAATTCGGCCTATGCGGTAAGCAATCATTTTGCTGTAATGGCTAATGGCGCGTCGATGAACAATGAAAAGCATAAAAAAGACATCAAAAATAAAATGATCGAATTTGGTGCAGGCTATTTTGATACATTCGGTCCCGATAATAACAGGATAATAGAAATTTATGGTGGTTTTGGAAGCGGGAAAAATGAACGGCTGTTTAGAGAATTTAATGATGATGATTTGCTGATTAGTACTGATCTGCAGAAATCTAAATATGATAAAAAGTTTATTCAAGTAAATTACAGCTCAAAAAAGAAGGATAATCTACGCTTATTCGGTACCAATTTTGGTTTAAACTTCGGTACAGCATTAAGAATGAGTTTTGTAAAGACCAATGATTTTTATAGAAATGGAGTTTTGCAAGCTAATGAAGATAATATCTTTATTGAGCCCGTATTTTTTACAAGAATGATATTGAGTGATGAAGTGCAACTGCAATATACCAGTGGAAGTAATTTCGGATTAAAAAGCCGCAAGTTTTTAAACGCCGGTAATTCGGTATTTAGCGTTGGAGTTGTTGTGAATTTGGGAAGGGCATCTAGGAGAGAATCTAAGTAGTAGGTAAGTACTAGGTAAGTACTAGGTAAGTACTAGGTAAGTAGTAGGTAAGTAGTAGGTAAGTGGTAGGTAGCTGATTTGGTCTTATTTGACATAGCTTTAAATTATTGTAAATTTGTTAGATGAGATGGTGTCTACTCTTTTTCTTTCTGCTAACATTTTCTAAGCTTAGCGCACAATCAAAATTTGACGAACACTTTAATGCGCTAAAGAAGATAAACGTTGATAGCGGAGTTACACTGACCTTTGATGAACCCAACGTATTAAATCCCTCACTACCTACTAAAATTATCCTATTCGCCCTGCCAAATGGAAATACTACAGCCCAGAGTTTTGGCAAAAAGCTCAGATCAGGAGATGATTGGCATTTTGATATTCAGCATATCGGTGCACAAACGGCTTTTATTAGAAGTACCGACTTAACCACAAATTACATAGTTGTTTATTTTGAAAATAATTTAAAGAGCTGGCCAGCCTGGCGAAGAAAATTTCCGAATGCGGACGCACAGATAGGTAACATGATTAACCAACTTGTAAGCAACTATGGGGCTTATAAGCCAAAACTTATTTTAAGTGGCCATAGTGGCGGTGGAAGTTTCATTTTTGGGTATCTAAATTCCCAGCTTCAAATTCCTGCCTATATAGAGCGAATTGGCTTTTTAGATGCAACTTATGGTTATGAAACCGAAAAGCACGCAGAGAAGCTTAAAAGCTGGTTAAATACAAAGAATAAGTTCTTACAGGTAATTGCTTATAACGACAGTATTGTAATTTACAATGGAAAACCATTGGTGTCGCCAACTGGTGGAACCTGGTATCGAAGTAAATTGATGGCAAAAGATTTAAAACCAAATTTTAAATTAAAAGAAAATGAACTTGCTGATCGATTAAATTGGTACGATTCTAAGCATTTGATTGAATTTAATTTGATCAAAAACCCAGAAGGGAAAATTTTTCATACGGTTTTAGTCGAGAAAAATGGCTTTATCCATTTAATCTTTAATGGAACAAAGTACCAAGCTAAAAACTACCAGTTTTGGGAAGATAGGGCATATCAAGATTTTATATTGCCATAACAATGGAACTTGAAGGTAAAAATTTGGTTCGCAAGATTATCCATATTGATATGGATGCATTTTATGCGTCGGTTGAGCAACGAGATTTTCCTGAATATCGA
>DATJDT010000281.1:0-2853 GCA_035497275.1 Pedobacter sp. | reverse complement strand
CCCAATATTTCAGGCTTACTGAACGGTGGAAAGATATTGGCTTTTGGAAATAAAAAGAACATCTTGATGGGACAAAAAAGTAATGGAGAAATTGGGTATTATGCAAGTTTCAAGGCTGATGAAAGTTGGGCGGCAAACAGTGGCTTAGACTTTTCGGATCAGACTCAATTACTTGAATGGTTTAAGAATGAATACTACGAATGGAGTAGCATTTGGTATGAACTATTTGAAAATACAGCAATACCATTTATTCCAAGGCCGATCTATTGTGTTCCTTTAGATCAAACCTGGGAAAGTTTACCCAATTTAACAATGCTTGGCGATGCTGCTCATGTGATGCCACCGTTTGCTGGCGAAGGTGTTAATATGGCTATGCTTGATGCGCTTGAATTAAGTAAATGCTTAACATCCGACAAATATGCAACGGTGCATGAAGCTATTTCTTTCTATGAAATGGATATGCGTGAAAGAACAGCAATTGTAGCTAAAGAATCGCTTGAAAATGGTGAGAAAATGCACAGCGAAAAAGCATTAAGCACCATGCTAGGGTTCTTTAATGGACGCTAAAAAGAATGCAGGCCTGTTAGACCTAATATTAAGAAAAATTATTAATATATTATAGATTATATTAATGCATGTTTTTGTCTATAAAATGTTGATATGAATTCTATACCCTATATCGAATATACGAAACTTGAAGAAGAGACTATCAATTCAGATCAGTGGTATTACATGTCGCATCTCAGTAATGCTTGTGCTTCCGAAGGTGCTCACAGAACATCTGCCTACGCTATTTGTCTTCTTAGCGAAGGATCCCTTCAATTAGAAACTGATTTGTTTGTGCAGACAGCTCATGCTCCGGCTATCTTTACTATTGGCCCCTCAACAATCCGTAAATTCACTGATTTAGGATCCAGCTACGATGCTAAAATATTCTTCTTTCGAAAGGAGATTTTTCTTGAAGGCCAGACCGACATCAACTACCTGGATAAATTTGATTTCTTTGAGAAGACAGGACAGCAAGTGATCGCATTGGATACAAAAAAATTCCCTCAATTCGCATCCTATTTCAAATTGATTCATCAAAAATCTCTTGATGCTGCGCCACACACTTCAGCGATTATTCGAAGTTTGATTTACATTGTACTCAATGAAATAGATGACGTTTACGATAGTATTAAAAAAGAATCAGACACCAGTGTTAATAAAGAAAGTCATATTCTTTCCCAATTTAAAATGCTATTATCAGAAAACTTTATTGAGAACAGGCATGTCTCATTTTATGCCGACAAATTAAACCTGACGCCCAAATATTTCTCAACAGTAATTAAGAAGGTAAGTGGTAAAACAGCTGGTACTTGGATTAACGAAATGCTCTTGCTGGAATCAAAAGTACGCTTACAAAATAAAGAACGGAGCATCGCCCAAATCGCTTACGACCTTGATTTCTCCGACCCATCTCATTTTGGGAAATTCTTTAAGAAACATGTTGGTGTGAGTCCACTAGAATATAGAAGCTGATATCTATCTTTTCTTCAAAATCCGACTTCTGTACCATTCCTACCTACCTTCAACCTCTTCTGTAAATTCAATGCGGGGTATCTTTGTGGTATAAATAATACAAAACAATTAAATTCATAAAACCATGAAAGCACTAAAAAATTTTAGAAGAAAATTTGGCATAGCCTTTTTACTCGGAGCATTTATGTTGATGTTCACCTTTCCTACTTTTGCGCATTGTGATTCTTATGATGGGCCGGTTATTCAAGATGCTTATAAGGCACTTAAAAATGAAGACGTAACGTTTGTAATGAAATGGATTGAGCCAAAGCATGAAGAGGAAATAACAAATCTGTTTAATAAAACGGTTGACTTAAAGGATAAGGATTCTGAGATCTACAATATTGTTGAAAAGCATTTCTTGGAAACTTTGGTTCGCCATCACCGTGAAACCGAAGGCGCTCCATATACCGGGTTAAAACCAGCAGGTTCTACTGCTCCTATCGTTCAGATGGCGGATAATTCAATTGCAGAACAGGATGTAAATACCTTGCTTAACAATTTAGGTAATCATATTCAGGGAGTAATTACTGAAAAGTATGAGAAAGTGGCTGCCTTGAGTAAAGTAAAGGACAATTCAGTTGCTGAAGGCAGGGCTTATGTAATGGCTTATGTAGACTATACCCACACGTTGGAAGCTATTGAAGCTGTGATGGAACATGGTGGACATCATTAAAAACAAAACAAAGTAAATTCTTAAACGCTATCCCCATTCGATAAACTTGTCGAATGGGGATAATAATAAAATATAAAAATGAAAAAGATAACCCCACCTAAAGTTAGACTATTAGCCTCCGGAATTGAGTTAGAGGCTAAACAAATGCAGTCCAAAGCAGGGGATTTATTACCAAAACACCTTGCCAATGTTGAATCAATCCTTTTCATCCATGAAGGCGAAGTAATCCTTCATATACATGATGAGGATAAAATATTAAAGTCCGGAGAAGCTTTTATTATTCCAGCTGAAACAATACATCAAATTGAGGTAGTCGTCGACTTTAAAGGTTTACATTTTATGCCAAAAAACATCAAGTTTAAATTTTTCAATTAGGAATTCTCTTTACCTACCGCTAATGGAAAAGTTGCTTATGCGCTTCGCAGGGAAATGGGCGAAGCGGCGGCCAACGTTTTGCTTCAAAACGGACATGGAAAGCTAACGTTAGGTAATAACGTTGGCTTTTTTTTGTAAATTTAATTCTAAGAAACATTGACAAACTTAAATTATATGACATTGGAGCAATTAAAATATCCGATTGGAAAGTTCGAAAAACCAACAGCAATAACAAGTGACAT
>DATJDT010000280.1:0-30588 GCA_035497275.1 Pedobacter sp. | reverse complement strand
TTTTCTGTGTTGGCGTTAAGTTTCTAACAATTAACAAAACTTTACTTGCATTTACGCCAGCGTAATCTGAATAATAAGGAGAATATGGCGGAAGTATATTCACAGTTAAACTAACTTGTGGCGCTGCTGATTGCGCAGTAGCATTGAAACTAACCAACGCTAAGATTAGCGTTAAGAAGAATGATTGAACTACTCTTTTAAAATCTTTAATCAATGGTAAAATATTTTGCATAATAGATATGATTAAAAAGAATGTGATAAAGAAAGATTACTGTAAATTTCATTAAACGATGGAAGTGTAACATCTTTCGAATTACTTTTTAAATAATTGATTGATAGATTGGCAGCATTCTTTTTAGTAAAGCGAAACGAACCATTTAAGCTTCCATTAAGGATATTACCAGCATCTATTTTATTGTTTTTTTGTTGCTGCATACTAATTGCCGCGTTTAAACCCATTTTACCTTTCCAAAAGTCTTTTGTAATTCCAAAGGAAGGACCAAAAAACACTGTATGACCGAGGTAAATATCTGCTACCGTATAGTTTAAACTTGCATTAAAATTTAAACCAGTTTTAGGGAAACCTAATTGGTAAGAGAAGTTGGCAGTTTTGCTGTTTGATAAGCTTTGAGCTGAGGTAAATCGGTTCAAATCTTCCAAAGATTGAAGATTCCCCACTAAGATAAAGCTATGTGAAACCAAGGTATCGACCATGCTATAGCGCAACATAGCACTTAAGTTATGGTTTGTTTTCGCCACTCTTAGTGTATCAACAATAGGGTTTAAGCCTCGATCTTGCGTAATACCATAATTTGAATAGCGGAAATCAACACCGTAATTTGCTTTATTGAAATTTGCGCTCAAAGAACCGATCTTCCGATTAGATTGATAGGCTTTATCCTTCATTAAATTATCATTCTGCAGTCCAAGAGTTCCATTCAATTGCATTTGCCCCTTGATTAATTTCACACCCCCCTCTACTGTATAGTTTTGCACATCGCTTTCGGTATAATAGGCACCCATGCTTTTAAAATCTGGATCTATTCTTTTATACTTTACCGATACATTATAGTTTTTGCCCTGATAACCCAAACTGGTATGCCCAGCGGTAAGAGCTTGTGTAGAAGCATTTAACGTGATCAAATCTTTAATGAAATCTACCTTATCAAGTTTCAGATTTTTCACTGTATCAGCTTGTAAATTTCGGGTATATAGACTGCCAGATGCATCAACTTCAAATATGAAATGTTTAAAGAAAGTGAATCTGCTCGCTATACCCAAAACGAAATTCTCTGATGGCGTTAAATTATAAGAACTAGGTCTACTGATAAGGGAAGTTGCCTCATCTTTAGCTCTTAACATGATTAAATCGACATGATTTTGATCGGTACCAACACCTATTTTTGCACTAAAGCCCAATCTTTTATAGGCCGGGGTTTGCGTAAATGCAGTAATTAGGTTAGGGTCTTCCTCAATAGCTTTATTAAAACGGCCATAAATAGCACCAAATCTCAATTTCCCAGGATTTAACTCTATTCCTCCCCCTAAAAAATTATAGCCAGCCAAAGTATAGTTCGACCATTGGATGCTTTGCCATCCTGCATGTACCGTAATCCATTTATAGGTGGGACTAATGCCGTATTGATTAAAAGGTTGCGTGAAGCCCCTTTGCTGATCGCTAACTACTACACTAAAAGGAAATGAAATCCCATAAATAGACAACGTGGGCGCGCCACTAAACAAATAAGAGAAGGCCCTTTGGCGAGCAGGAATTCCGCTTGAATTATAGGTGCCAATTCCTAAACCCAATGTACCATTGATGGCGAACGGTTTAGCTTTAATAACTTGCTCAACATCTTGTGCAATAACTGAACTTATTAGCGTAAGCAGAAAGTAAAACAAAAGGAATAGCCTTTTCATAGTGATAGGTTAAGTTGATGTGATTTTAGTTAATAGAAGAGGATTAATTCAGTTTCTTGAAATCGCTTTCCCTTACATTAAGTTTTAACATCATTTGAGACATGGGAATAATTGGCTGACTACCCTTTGCACTAGAGATTGCCCCGCTATTTGTATAAGGCACTAAAACTAGTCTAACTTTATTAATGTTAGGGCTCACATAACTTCCATTTTTTCTTTCTATAATTCTTGCTGATGCCGCAGCTGGTGTGATTCTACTTTTGGAAAAAATACCGGTAAAGGTAGTATCACCTTCTACAACCTGTTTCCAGCCTGTTACAACATCTCTCATATAAACCAACATCAAGCTGTTTTGAGCTGTTGCTAGTGCTGATGCCGGAATTTGAAAAACAGAGGTGCTATCATTATAATTACCATTTCTATGCATTCTTAAATTGGCCAAGTCAAAATAATAAGATGATTCGTAACCCCAACTGAAAGTTGCATTATCAGGCGTTTCAAATAAAAGATTACTGGCACCACCTCCGCCACCACTAGGCCCTATTAATGAAGTTCCAGCACCCCATACACCTCCTGTTTTTGGACCATAAATAGTATAATTCGTTGTATTGATATAGAAATCTCCATTTACCCCCACTGTATTAGCAGGTGCTCCGGTTCCATTTAAAATCCCATTTCCATTCGTGCCATTTAAACCATCGGCTCCCTTCAAATTAGAGCCCATACCCCAACCTATCATAGCATTAGCACTTTTTGGGCCGTATAATGCAATGGGAAGCCTTGAAATATAAAAATCGCCAGCCTTACCTAAACTAGGATCAGGCTCGGTCTCTCCACTATAAAAGATAGTACCATCTGCCCCAGCAGGACCCATTGGACCTTGTGCACCATCGGCTCCACGCAATAAGATAGGCACTCCCCAACTACCTGCTACTTTAGGCCCATACAATTGATAGTTTGATTTATCTAAATAATAATCGCCCGTATTCCCTAAAGCCACAGCAGGCACCCCATTACCACTTAAAGTCACACTTCCATTTGTACCGTTTGTGCCATTTGTACCGTTAGCACCGTTCGTGCCATTAGTTCCATTGGTACCCTTCAATACTAATCCAACTCCCCAACCAGCATTGGTTTTAGTACCATATAAATTTCCTGTATTCTGATCTAAATAGTAATCGCCATTAACACCAATTGTGGCAACGGGCGCCCCAGATCCGCTATAAATGATGCTGCCATCCTTGCCCGCAGCGCCCGCTGGACCTTGTGCACCATCTGCTCCTCGAAGTAAGATAGGAATCTCCCAACCTGATGTGCTTTTTGGCCCATATAATTGATAACTTGCTTTATCTAAATAATAATCGCCTGCATTTCCTAAAGCTGCAGCGGGAGCTCCATTACCACTTAAGGTAACACTTCCGTTTGTTCCATTTGTTCCATTAGTACCATTTGTTCCGTTTGTACCGTTCGTACCATTTGCGCCCATCAAAGTAATGGCAGTTCCCCATCCAGCAACTAGTTTCGGACCGTACAAGTTCCCTGTACTTTTGTCGAGATAATAGTCTCCTATTGAACCTAAAGCAGCAGCTGGAGTTCCTAAGCCTCCATATATAATGCTACCATCTTTACCTGCAGCGCCAATAGGCCCTGCATCACCTGTTTTTCCTTGTGGACCTGCTGGTCCCTCTGGGCCCTCTAAACCGCTTTCGGAACATGAGGTAAAAACGATACCGATCAAGCAAATGATTAAAAAAAGATAATTACGTTTCATAGGGTAAAATTTTAATAATTGAAGATAACCTTGATTGGAGCGCAATTCAGGATATTATCGATGAATGGATAAGAATAATCGGCAGAAGTACTGGGAGGTTTAAAATTCTGGGTTCATCGAATCTGGATGATAAATTACACGAAACTTCCCTTCGGTTAATTTTGAAGTTTGAACAGGGTTCGTTTCATAGATTGCATACATTGTTGGCGAAAAGGTGCCTTCAATTATGTATGCTGCTTTATTACTTTTGTCAATTTTCGTGACCTGAACAGTATTTTCTTGAATTGGGTGCTCCATTGTTGTACTCGCTGTCTCCTTATCAGAGCTTTTAGCCTCTGGATAATAAAACACCCCACTTAGCATTCCATTATCATTTCTTGTAGATGGATAGCTTCCAACAACTAGTTGATCTTTCGCATGAAACGATAAGTCCATTCTCGAACCATCTTCAGCCTCTGCGAAAATTGAAAACTGATGGCCAAGTTCTTTATAACTCAAATTATATGCTTTGAACTCTTTTGAGGGAAAAGCCTCCCACAATTTACCATCTATTTTAACCGAAAAATATTCGTCAGCAGTTACAGTTGTAGCCGCTGTCTCAGTCTTTTCTTCACTTTTTGTGTTTGAATTACAGGCAATAAAAATAAGGCTAAATAACATACTTAGCACACCTTTAATGTTTGAGTTAAATTTCATATGGATTTAATTTTATGATTAAACTTAAGTTCTAATCCATAAATTCTATGAAATAATCTATCAAAGGCACTGAATAATCGGTGAAAGGAAATTTAGGAAAAAGTAATTGTCATAATTGTGGCTGCTCTTGTGCTTGTAATCTGCAATGTCCCATTTAATTTATACAACAGTTCTTTAACAATTACCAATCCATAACCGGATAACTTACTTTTAACATATTGATTGCTTAAAAGCTCATCGATTTTCTCTTGAGCTATCATTTCTCCTTCATTTAAAATAGAGATGAAGGGATTTTTGCCATCATTAATTCCAGCATTTATAATTATTGAAGTATCCTTGTAGGCGTAATTGATAGCATTTTGCAGCAGATTACGCAATACAATGATGAGTAGGTTTTGATCACTTTGTAGCGTGCTTATTTTTAAATCGCCTACTTTAATTGATACACTTTTAGCTGTTGCTTGATCTTGGATTAAAACAATTGATTCTTCAAATAATTCATGAATGTCAACTTCTTCCAAGTCGATTTCAAAGTTTTCCATTTGACTTTTCGACCACAACAATAAATCTTCCATCGTTGTTAAAATCGCACTTGCAGATTGCAACAATCTGTTTTGGCGAGCTAATTTTTCGTCTTCAGAAATTTGATCAAGATTAATTTGCTGCAATTTAAAAAAGGTAAACAATTGACTTACAGGAGCTCTTAAATCGTGTGAAATGATACTAAATAGTTTTGATTTTGTTTGATTGGAAATAACCAACTTTGAATTAAGGATATCTAGTTGCTTATTTTTATGATCTAATAACAGGTTTACTTTTTGCTTATCCTTATAATTATATAAGATCATGCCCGCAATAATGAGCACCAATAATACACTGATGAGTAAGATGGTTTTATATTGTTTTTGTCGAACCAGTTCCTTTTCTTGTGTTTTACTTTGAGCATTTAAAAAATCTATCCGTTGTTCCTTTTGCGCAGTTCTATATTTAAACTCAATAACGTTGATATCTTCTTTTGTTTTTTCAATGTAAATGGTATCCCTTAATAAATTATATTTATTATAAAACAAATTGGCCTTCTGATAGTTGCCCATCTGTTCATAGCTTTGAGCTAACTTGAGATTAATACTGGCAAAAACATCATTGCTAAAGTTATTTGAATTGGGAAGTGCCTTCTCGAAATAACTGATTGCCTCTTTATATTTTTTTTGTTGATAAGTTAAATTCCCCATCATATTGATCACCATCATAACCGCCTCCTTACTTTCCGAGATCATACCTTTCTCATAAGCTGTTTTTGCATATTTAATCGCAAACGGAATGTTTAGCCGAGCCAGATAATATTCCGCGAACAATCTATTGATATCACTAATATCCCAGGCAGATTCATAAATACCTACCTTCATTGTCCTGTAAACTTTGTTATAGTAAATAGTGGCACTGTCTATCTTAGAAAGATTTAAGTAAGCTTGCTGCATTTTCTTATACAGCCTCACTCTTCCCCCTGTATAATTCACAAAATAAGGTTCCCCCTTTTTAAGAAAATCTAATGCATTTTGATTTTGATTTAACCGCAGATACAAACTCCCTAATTCTGAGAATGCCAAGCCTAGATTAACTCTCGATTGATTGTCTTTCTTTTGCTTATACAGATATTCTTTAGTGGCTAAAGAGCCAATCAACAACTCAATTGCTTGAGTATAAGATCCCCTGTGTAAAAAATCATCACTTAATGCCGACACAATCTTATCTTTTAAATAGATATCCTTTATCTCTTTGCGTAAAACATTTAGTCTTTTCACGTAGGGGTTTGTTTCTTCAACTTGACCCAGAAACCGATATAAGTAATTAATTTCTTGAATGGCAGAGATCTCTATATCATACTCATTTCCACGTTGGGCATTCATGATACTATTTTTCAAATAGTATAGAGCACTATCGTTATTGAGCATAACTTTATGTGACATACCTATTAAAAATTCTAATCTAGAAAGGTTTTTAAAATCGCTCGCCTTGGTAAATGAAATTCCCTTTTTTGAAATCTTTATCAATTCTCGAAAGTCGCTTAACGTACCCTTTGATTGGATATAGTTAAATAGCCGATAACTATAATTATAATACTCCGTAGCTCTTTTTGGATTTGCTTTTTTTCCCAGACCCGTATCCTGAAAGGCTCCAAGAACAGTGAAATGTATACTTATCAATAGAAATAGTGCTATTTTAAATCTCATTCCATTAGTTAAAAGTAATCCGAACTGTTGTTATTTCACTGTTACTTGTAATTTTTAGGTCTGAATTAATTTTTTGTAGTAGTTCTTTCACAATTAACAATCCATAACCTGATGATTTACTTTTTATGTTCTGATTGCTTAAAAGCTCATCTATTTTCTCTTGGCGGATAATATCACCTTTATTTACAATAGCAATAAATGGTTTTTTCTCTTCATCCAACGCAGCACTAAGTACAATTGACGTATTGTTATAAGTATTACCAATGGCATTTTGCAATAAGTTACGCAATACGATAATTAATAGATTTTGATCGCTCTTTAAACTCCTTAATGCCAAAGTCCCTACTTTAATCTCCACATTTTTGGCGTCAGCCTGATTTTGCATGAGTGTTATCGATTCCTCGAATAGTTGGTGTATAGCTATCTCTTCAATCGTTAACTCGAAATGGTCCAGCTGGCTTTTTGACCATAACAACAAATCTTCCATTGTTTCCAACAATTTACTGGCCGAACTCATTAGTTTTTGCTGATGACCTGCCTTTTCTTCTTCAGAAATTTGGCTAGGATTAACTTGTTGTATCCTTAAAAAAGTGAAAAGCTGACTAATCGGACTTCTTAGATCATGAGTGATGATACTGAACAATTTTGCCTTAGTTTTATTTGCCGTATTTAATTGTTCATTAGCGATATCTAATTGAATGTTTTTCTTATCTAAAAGATCAGCGGCATTTTTCTTATTCCGATAAATAATATACAATAAAACCGCTGCAAAAAGTAGCAATGATAAGCCTGAAATTAACCACACTCGCTGTTTTCTTGCGTCTTCAATTTCTAAATTCTTCAGTTTAATTTGCTGTGTTTTCTGAGAGTTCTGGTATTTACCTTCAATCTCGTTGAAATTTTTATTTGCTTGAGCTATCTGTATTGCATCATTTAATTCGCTATACTTTTCTTTATGGTAGTAGGCTTTATCCCATTGTTTTAATGCTGCAAAACACTTAGAAAGTATATTATGCAACTCTACCAATGTTTCTTTGTCAAAATCATAGTTCCCTTTTAATGCTGGTGTTAAAAACCCTATTACCTCAACATACTTCCCTTGTTTATACAATAATTTGCCATATAAAACATTTGCATTAATTAAAGGATCCGCTTCTGGAGCTTTTTTGCCCAACAAAACTCCTTTCTTTATGTAATACAGCGCACTATCTAATTTATTCCTATTTAAATAATATTCCCCTAAATCCTTATTTACATCGGAAAGCAAATTGTAAATAGAATCAACTCCTTTCATTCCATCATAAATACGGTAATAATATGCCTTGGCACTATCAATTTTGTTTAATCCTAAATAAGATTTAACATAATGACCAAATAAAGTCTGTTCGCCTCTTCTCAGTACCCCATCGCCGATATAAATCTTTGCTTCGTCCAAATATTCAACAGCTTTTTGGTAACGCTGCATTTGAATATACAAGCCCGCAATATTGGTTAAAAAAGTGCCAATACCAGATTCATTGCCCGCTAACGTATCCGTTTTTATTAGTTTTTTATATAACTCCAAGTTTTGAAGACGGTATTTGATAGAAGTTTCATAATCTTCTATATCAGAATAGTAACCGCTTAATGCCACCATTGCCAATTGCTTAACGCTTAAATTTTTAGAAGTATCGGATATTTTCTTCATCCGCTCCAATGTTATTCTTCTTTTACTAACGTTATTGGTATAGCTATAAATATTATCGAGCCTGCTTAAAGAAAGCATCACATTTTTTACCCTTTTTGCTTTCTCTAATAATAGAGCTGCTTTTTCTAGATAATGTCCAGCACTATCGAATTGCTTCTCATTTTCATAGGCAACACCAGTAAACAAGGTAAAGATTCCTCTATAATTGTAATCTCCTTTTTCAGCAATTGATATCCCGTATTTAGCATCTTTAATTAATTGCTTATTAAATTTCATATCAGAGAGCAAACCATTACAGTGAATTCTCCAAGCTTCTAACTTATCTTCTTGCGATTTAATTTTAGTAAGATCTGGTCTATTTTGACTGAAAAGAGAATTACTGGCACCACAAATTAGCAAGAGTAAAAAACTAATCAACCTTATTGTAAACCTATATTGTTGTTTTTTCATATAGAAACTCCATAAATAATCAGTTTGCACTAAATATCTTTTTAGTTTCACGTACATAGGTCTTCCCCACTGGAATAATAGCCGAGCCCATGTCGATAGACTTGTGATCCAGGCCCTTAACCTTACTGATAGCTACCACGTAACTTCGATGAATTCGCATAAATTTTCCAACAGGTAGGGATTCCAAAAAATTGGAAAGTGTTACTAAAGTGAGGTACGATTTGTTCACAGTTACAATTTTTGTGTAATCGCCATAAGCCTCCAAATAAATCACATCATTTGCATTCAAGTTAATGAAATTATGTCCCTCCTTAAAGATAATTTTCTCATTTTCAAAGAGAACATCGTAAGCTTCCGCCTTATCTTTTAACCTAACAAAATCAAAAATCCTTCTCATGCAACCCTCAAATCGATTAAATTCCAAAGGCTTTAAAATAAAATCAAAAACTTTTAACTGAAAGCCCTGTAAGGCAAATTCGGGGTGAGAAGTGATGAAAACGTTGATTGTTTCTAGCGCTGAAATAGACTTCACAAAATCGACCCCATTCATACCAGGCATATCAATATCTAAAAACAAAACATCTGGTTGATGTGAGTTGATAGCACTTAATGCATCAATTGGATTACAATAGCTTCCTAGAATTTTAATATTTTGAAAAGATGATAGTTCAACCTCAACAGCCATCCTATCTAAATCATCATCATCAACAATGATGCAAGTGAGCGTGTCTTTCATAAAAAGCAGATTAATAGGTACATAAACATACATAAAAATATTAGGTTATCAATTTTTTGTGGAAAATTCACCAATCGAATTACTAAAAATATTAGTAATTTTAAACTATGAACTCTTCTGAAGAAAAGCAAGAAAACTATTTAAATGGACGTGGAGCACAACTCAATACTGTTAATAAATTCCTTAAAAATTCATTGGCTAAAGAGCATCCTGAGGGGATTGACGATTGGGAAGAATCGAATGCCAAGACAACTTTTATCATTGGAAAATCAAAGTCGATCGCTAATAAAGTAGATAGTCCCGATGTAGGGATGTGGTATTCCCTAAATCCATATCAGGGTTGTGAACATGGTTGTATTTATTGCTACGCACGCAATTCGCATGAGTATTGGGGCTTTAGTGCTGGATTAGATTTTGAAAGAAAAATTATTGTAAAGCAAGATGCGCCTCAACTCTTTAAAAAATTCTTGGAAAAAAAATCATGGGATGCCACACCTATTTCGCTTTCTGGCAATACAGATTGTTATCAGCCAGCAGAGCGGAAGTTTCAATTAACAAGGCAGTTGTTAGAAATTGCCTTAACTTATAAGCAACCAATAGGAATGATTACCAAAAATTCTTTGATTTTAAGAGACCTAGATATTTTGCAAGAAATGGCAAAATATAAATTGGTTATGGTATATGTGTCAATTACGTCTTTAGATGAAAAGTTAAGGTTAAAAATGGAGCCCAGAACAACGACAGCTAAACAACGGCTAAAAATAATTGAACAATTAAGTAAAGTTGGCCTACCAACTGGCGTGATGGCTGCACCAATGATTCCTGGGTTAAACAATCACGAAATACCAGCAATTTTAAAAGCCGCAGCAAACAATGGCGCTAAAAGCGCGGGTTATACAGTGGTTAGATTAAATGGTTCTCTACATGAAATATTTAAAGACTGGTTGGAAAAAAATTTTCCAGATCGTTTTGATAAGGTTTGGCATCAGATACAATCTTGCCATAACGGAAAAGTAAATGATAGTAGATTTGGCACAAGAATGCGTGGAGAGGGCAATTTTGCAGAGATGATTAGAGAAACTTTTAAATTGCATTGTAGGCTAAATGGATTAAATACCGAAACCATCGTTCTTAATAGAGATTTATTTAAAATACCACAAAACCAAATGAGTTTATTTTAAAATATCGTATGGCTTGCTTTGTCGGGAATTTGGTATGCTGCTCACCCATAGGCCAAAGGTTTTATCAGCATAACCATTTCTGGTCATTTCCTCTTTATAAAATTTTTGTCCATTAATTCATTTTGCCTAACAATAGCTATGGAAGCGAATTAAAATCAATAATGGGTGCAACATTTTGTATAGGTCTTGTAAAAGTAGTATTCAACATGGTGTTATCGCTAAAGAAACCTCCATTTTGCAAGTAAAATCTATTGTTTCTTAACCCACCAGCAAAATCTTGCCGATAATTGATCTTCGCAATATCGTCGCCAGTAAACTTTGCGACATTAACCTCAGTCCAAACACCAACACTATTACGCACCCAACTATTGCCATAATCAGCACTTCGAGCTAAATAGCCCTTAGTATTTGCAAAATTCTCTAAAAATGAATATAAACCCGTTAGATATTTACTAGCAGTTTCTGGTCGTTTCCATGTCGCCATAAATGACCACGCACCCAATTCCGGCGCGTAAAACCAAGAAGAATATAAGGTATTACCTGCGCCATCTGGCTGGGCTTGTGTTAAAAATTTATAAGTATTTCCTGCTTTCCAGTTATAAACCATATAAGCTTGTCCACCAGTTCCCTCACCACCAAAACGCTGAGTAGTCACATTTGTGCCTGATCTTATCGCAGTAGATGTTCCACTGGCTGGATCCCAAACAGAAAATAATAACCAGCGTTCTGTTGCAGATTTTACCTGCATACCAAAATAGCCTCCATCAAACCCATTCGACATAAAATAAGAGCCAATAGCGTCTTGACCAGTAGGTACAGTTACTTCATTGTAAAAGCACTGCACATTACCTACCCCAATGGGCATCGTATACGTTAAATGTACTGACGGACCTCTACGCCCCCAATAGTAATGATTTGTTAAATTGTCTTTTACATATACTAGACTATTTGTAACCTTACTTCCTTGTACTAATAAATCTGTAATTGTACCAAAATTAGCACCTGTTTTTGTCACACCCTGAAGATCTACTTTTACATAGCCTTTTGTTTTGAGATTAAACTTGCCAATACTTATGGTGTCTAGTCCACTATTTGTAATCTTCTTAACAATAGTCTGATCTGCAATAGAAACTTTAATGTCGCTATTAAAGCCGCCATCTACCCTACCTCTCAGAAATAAATTTATGCTCCCTGTATCAATTACTTTAAAATAGATACTAATTGTCGTGTTGGAACTTGTCCATCCTGTTAAGCCATTTGAGCCTGAGTCATCTATTTTTTCATTAAAGCTTCCATCACTATTTGTAATAAATGCATTTCCGCCCAATGCTATGGCTACCTTTGGACCTTTAATACTTGAAGCTATGATAGGTGGTTTGATAATAGCTGTTGCTTCTTTCTTACTACAAGCGTTTATAACAATAGCAAATAGCAAAAAAAAATAAAAAATGTTCTTCATTTGGTCGATGATTAATATTGTGGTACTTAAGTGATAGCTTCGAATGGTAAAGGCAGTTTTTACACTGCCTTTACCATTCGTATCAACTAACCTATTAGTATCTGTATACCGCTATTTCAGATAAAAACGATAATGCTTGTTTTCCTTGTAGCAATGTTGTTTTTAAAAACTTCAAATTAGTTGGGGCAGCTAATGGATAATTTTGATAAGTTCCATCTCTCTTAGTGGGATCGAATACTTGATTGTCCAATAATGTAGTCCACGTGATTCCATCCAAACTGCCTTCCAGTTTAAATAAGGTTGGGCCATTTCCATTGTTCTGACGAGGTGCAATTGACACCTTAGTTACATAGATGGGGTTTATCATATCAAATTGGATAGTATACGGGTAAACTCCGGCTGGACCACCGCTATATTGTGCATGCCAAATGGTAGATAGATCACCATCAATTAGCGCGCTTGCTTTTCCAGTGTTTTCGCCAGATGGTTGCTCTGACGATGCAGTAGCTATCCAACCTGTAGTATTAGCTCTTACTTCCTGCACCTTACCAGCAATGATAAACATTGTTTTGCTAGCTCCTATTTTATAACCATTTGCGCTATTGATACTCAATGGTAATAAATAATCTTTAGTAGGGTCAAACTTCTTCGAGAAATAGTTAACCTTAATAGGATTTGAAATCAAAGTTCCCGAAGCAATGGTAGCTGTTAAACTGCTTACCGTGTAAGCATCCGTAGGGAATTTCAAATACAATGGCAATCCTGTATTTTGACGCACTACATTAATACTATCAAATGCTCTATCATCTACAGTAAATTTTACTGGAATATCTGTTTTCGGATAGCCAACTGCTCCAAAAGAAGCAGAAAAACTTAATGTTCTTGCATCATCTGTAAAAGGAAAAATGCTTAATTTCTCTGTATTACCAGTTGATTTAACAATGTAAACGGAAGCATTTGTCTTTGCATCTGTTAACTCTTCATAGGCTGGGGTGTTCTTTTTACATGAAGAAACTGCTAAAAACCCAGTCAAAACAAGAATGGTATATATTTTATAACTTTTCATAATTATCTATTTAGCTTATTAATATCCTGGAAATTGTACTAATTGCTTATTCCTGTCCATTTCATCTTGACCATACGGCAAAAAGTACATTCTACGCTGCCAAGGGGTTCTGTTAAATGCTTTGGTACGTACGTGGAATGCAGGATCTGACAAGCTAGTTCCACCATTCATATTCATTCCAAAAAAATCTCCACCTTGATTAAAGCCTGGTTGATCTGCAACTTTCCACCTACGTACATCAAAATAGCGAATACCTGCCTCAAAACACAGTTCTATTCTGCGCTCCAAACGGATTTGGTTACGCATTTCTACTTTCCCTAAGTCTGTTAATACGGGCAAACCAGCTCTGGTACGCACCTTATTTAAATAAGTTAACATTTCATTTCTGTCGCCTGTTGAGCTTTCATTTAATGCTTCAGCGTAATTTAAATACAGTTCCGCCAAACGAATTAACATTGATGGTCTGTGAGTAATTGTTCCGCCTGCAAAGAAAGACGGGTGGAAATTTTTACGTGCTAAATACCCTGTTTTAGGTGAGTTCCTCGAATTACCTCCTACGCCACTACTACCTGTTTTAAAGAATTCAACTCTAGAGTTATTAGTTGCTCCTACATTTGCTTCTGCTACACCTGGATTAACTGCTCCATTAAAAGTAATATCCACATAAAAGCGAGGCTCTCTGTTAGTGTACATAGTATTGGTGCCCACTACATAATAATCGCTTGCTGTAACGGTATAGGTATTTTCCTTGTATAGTGCATTAGCATTTTTATCAGTACCGTCAGCCATTCTAAAATCGTCCACTAGCCCTTGTACTACGCCCATACCGTTGTATCCACCGCCTTGAATTGAACGGGGTGAACAGTTTATCTCCCAACCATCATATGAATCACCTAAAAGATAATTTGATCTTGGCATTAGCCACACACCTTCAGTTTTGGCTCCATCCCAAAACAAATTACGGCATGATAAGAATGCTGCTTTAAATGGATCTGCATCGTTAACTTTAAACAGGGCTTTACCATTTCCTTCAGCCAAAGTTATAGCGGCTTTTGCTGCATCAGCAGCTTTTTGCCATCTACTTGCATCAGCAGTTTGATTAAATAATTGCTTCCCGTCTAGATTTTTAAAATCTGCCAATTCTGTATTGCCATTAAATAGTGGGCTTGCATTGTACAATAAAATTTGCGATTGAACCGCGCTCACAATCATCTGGTTAATTCTACCCGTTTGAATCGCACTTAAATTTGATGAACCAACTGTAAAATCATTTACCTGAACGTCATTTTTAGCCAGCTCCATTTCAGCGATTACAAATTTTACGCAGTCATCCCATGTGCTTCTCGGTATTTGATTAGTATCGGACGTTTCAGCAACTTTATTGGGATCAACAATTACCACAGGCCCCATATCTCTCATCATTAACCAATAGTAATAAGCTCTTAAAAAACGAGCTTCACCTTTATATTGCTTAATTAATTGTGGACCATTTGTTAAAGATGATATTTCTTTATTGCCTTCAATTTTTTGTAGGAAGATAGTTGCCAACCTAATTTTCTCATAGTATCCCTTACCAGATATATTGTTACTTCCAGCGGTAATGGAACCTGTATTTGCGGCAGGGTTTGTCCACTGACTAGCATCCAGCTCATCACTTGTTACCGAATATAGAAAGCCATACGGCATTGCCCATATATCGGGTATTGTACTATAAAGCCCCGCTAACCATTGCTCGGTTTGTCCTTTACTATTAAAAATATCTTCAACTTTAATAATATCATCAGGTACCGTATCGAAATATCCTTTTTTGCAACCTGTTGGTAGGAGTAAAACTGAACAAACAGCTACTCCAAATATGAGTTTTATATAATTCTTTTTCATTTTAATCTAATTATTTGAAGTTAGCGCGTAGACCAATATTATAGGTTGTAATGTTTGGATAACTTGCTCCATTACCGTCACCTAGCTCTGGATCCCAGAATTTCCATTTAGAAATTGTAAATAAGTTAGTTCCATTCATAAAAACACGAAGACGTTTTATCGCTGCCTTTTCTAACATCTTGCTGTCGAAGGTATAGCCGATTTCTGCGCTTTTTAAACGGATATAATCAGCACTCTTTATCCAATGCGTACTAGCTAGGTAGTTTTGAGAATTATCTTGATTAGTAGACAAACGAGGATATAATGCATTTTGATTTGGATTAGCTTCTGTCCAGCGGTCTAACATCGTGGCATACGGGTTACCATAGGTATTTCCGTTCGGAAATGGCGTAGTTCCATTGCCACCCGCGTAGTTAAAGTCAACCATACCAGCACCTTGAAAGAATACGCTAACGTCAAAACCTTTAAAGCCACCACCGAAACTTAAACCATATACAATACGCGGTGTAGCACCATAACCAATTGCAGTTTGATCTAAGTTGTTAATAATTCCATCACCATTTAAATCTTTATAACGGATATCACCCGGACGAACATCACCAGCTTGTTTGGGCGAATTGTTAATTTCATTTTGATCTTTGAAATAATTTAAAGCAATGTACCCGAAACGTTGGCTAATGGATTGACCAATTCTATTTTGATAACCATACTGCCATGGCGGTAAGCCATCTTTTACGGCTAAGTTTTTGTTGATATTGAAACTACCTCTAAAAGTAAAGAAGTTTTTGGGTGTCCAATTTTTATTATAGATCGTAGTTACATCTATTCCCTTGTTATTTGTTTCACCAATATTAGCATAAGGAATATTCGCAGTTGTAAATCCTGAGTTGTAAGGAATAATATAATTTGGCAATAAAATCCCAGTACGTTTTTCCTTAAAGAACTCAACAATAAACTGCAGGTCATTTTTCAATAGGTTAACTTCTAAACCTAAATTCTGTCTACGGGCAGTTTCCCAAGATACATCACCCCCAATTTGAGTTTCTGCAAAACCAGTCATTTGGCTTGGTGTATCACCAAAGTAATAAGCACCACCTGTACCTATGGTAGTAAGATATAAGAACCGTTTATTGGCATCATTTACAGATGCATTTCCTGATAAACCGTAAGTATAACGAACTTTTAAATGAGAGATAATGTCATTAATGGGTTCAAAGAATTGCTCATTAGAGACAAGCCAACCAGCTCCTAAAGACGGGAAGAAACCATAACGTTTGTTGGGTACAAATGCCTCCGATCCTGAATAACCAAAGTTACTTTCCACAAAGTATTTGTCTTTATAACCATAAGTTAACCTTCCTACTATACTTCTTTGACGATAGGAAATGGCCTTTTTCCAATTGTCTACCCTTGCTGTTGCATCGCTATAATCAGATTGATTAAATAATAGTAAACCACCTATATCATGATTGCCAAATTTGCGCGCATAATTCAAAGAAGCTTCAGTATAAAATCTTCTATCACCATAACGGGTCAGATCAAACCCTAATGCATTCGATCCCGCTTGAGAAATTTGGGTGATGAGCTTACCGTTTGCATCTCTTGGGTTATTACGATCTGCAATATAATAGGTTTGTATGGTTCTTGAACGAGTAATGTTGTTGTTTACATTCACATCAAAAGCGAACATTCCAGTTAACGTTAAACCTTTTGTTAGCTCACCTAAATCTTGTGTTGCACGAATATTGGAACGAATAGTATTATTATAAGAATTTGTATACCCACCTTGTGTTAAATACATTAGCGGACTTGCTGTAAAGTTTTGTGGTTGTGGCCATTGCCCACTAGATAAACGCGCAGGCATTGCTACCGATGGGATTAAAACAGCATCCGAAAAAATTTGATTAACCCCTCTACTTGGCGCATTTACATTGGTAATATATCCATTAATTCCCAAATCTAATTTGGTTGTTTTGGTTAAATTTGCACTTACATTACTCGTAAAATTGAAACGATCTAATTTTAAGGTAGAATTAAATGTTTGATCTGTATCATGTTTGTACATTCCTGTCTCGCCATAATAGCCAGCAGAGATATAATATGATGCATTTTCTGATCCGCCGTTTACATTTAAAGTAAACCTGTTATTTTTACCTGAGTCATTAAATAATTGATCGTACCAGTTTACATTTGGATATAAATCCGGATCTATCCCGCTAATAGTTTTATCAATATCTGCTGTACTATATTGCGAATTTCTACCCCTAGTGGTTAACGCCTCATTGTACAAACTCATATAAGTTGGTCCATCAACAAACTTTGGCAAAGCAGTAAAAGTGGTTATCGCTTGATTGAACTCTGCATTGATTTGAGGCTTGCCATTTTTACCTTTTTTGGTGTTTACTAAAATTACACCATTTGCGCCCCTAGTTCCATAAACAGCAGTAGCCGACGCATCTTTTAAAATTGTAAAACTTTCTACATCTTCAGGATCTATATTGTTAATGGTACGGTCTGGAACCCCATCTACCACTAGCAATGGTCCTTGTGGACTCGAGGCAAAAGTTGATACGCCCCTAATTAAGATACTTGCACCATCTTGACCTGGAGCGCCACTGCGTTGCGTTGCCACTACTCCTGCCAATCTACCTGCAATGGCGGTAGTTAAATCTCTTACCGGCAACTTTAATTCTTCTGGTTTTAGCGTTACTTGTGAACCTACAACACTAACTTTCTTCTGTTTACCAAAACCGATAATTGCAACCTCCTGTAGTCCACCTGCCTCAGGCTCTAGTGTCACATTGATATCGATTTTATTGCGTACAGGTATGCTTTGTTTTTTATATCCTATAAATGTGAACTCCAAAATATCAGTAGGCTCAACATTAATAGTATATTTACCATTTTCATTGGTAATTTCCACTTTTGTAGTTCCGGCTACGCGTACTGAGGCTCCTTGCACAACTTGCCCAAGCTCATCTTTTACGATTCCAGACACTTTGTAGGTTGCTTTTTGCTTTTCGATTGCCGGTTGTTGTGGAGCCGCTGTTTTGGATACTAGATATTGTGCGGTCGTAATTTTTTTGAAATCGTAACCCGCTGCAGTCAGGTAAGTACGAATCGAAGATTCGATTTTATCTTTGGAAACTTCTAGCAAAGAACGGTCAATTAAAAGATCATTTACTTCTGTACGATTAGTAATTACACTTAACTGATACTTTGTATACAGGATTTCTATGGCTTGTTTAAAGTTCAATACTGCAGTTTTCCCTTTCTTTAAAGAAGAATTTTGACTAGCATAGAACTTTTCTGACTGATTTTGGGCGGAGTATGCGTGGTTATTTGTAAGCCACAACAATACAAGCCCCATTATACATGGTAAATATTTTAGCTTCATTGGTTTATATTTAGTTGATTTAGTTGACTATTGGTTAGTGTTTTAGTTGGTTCGTGTATTGGTTAAATCATAGGCTATTGTGGTTTTATCGTTAATATGTGGTTTTGTTTATTTATGGAGGCAGAGAGCATAACTTCAAGTGTATTTAACAATGTTTTTTCATCATGCGCAGTAATCCACCCAGATAAGCTTATATTTTTAAATTGCTCTGGGTTTATCACAACCACTTTACAGTTATAGTTAAGTGCTAATAGGTCCTGAATTTCTCTAATACCTGTATTTTCAAATTTATAACCACCGGTTACCCAACCCATAAATAAGTTGGCATTGATATGATCTCCAATTAATTCACCGTTAAATAATTGAACCCTATCTCCTGGATGCAGGGTCTGTAGATCCTTTTCGCTTTTTACATTAACAGTTCCAGTTTTAACCACAACATTTTGTTGCGCTAAATTATCTACTACATTAAATGAGGTACCTAAAACTCGCACCTCTAATTTAGGCGTACTTACCGTAAAGGGTTTTCGATTGCCAGTCTCGTCCAACAATTTGGTCACGCTAAAAAATCCATCACCCTTTAAATTCACTATCCTATCGCTAAAATCAGCACTGTAGTTAATCGTACTACCTGGTTTCAACCAAATAACAGAGTGGTCTGGGAGGTTAATCTTCTTGGTAACTTCAGTTAAGGCTGTACTAATTGTAATTAGCTGGTGTAGTTTTGCATATTGGCGATAGCCAAAAAAACAAGCAAAAATGAAAGCAGCTGCTGCTGCATAGCGTAAAAAGCCTAAAAAGATGCTCTTTTTAGGTATTGGATTTTGCTTTACGTTCTCTAAACCATTTTCATGGAGCATCCTGTCCCAAATTAATTTAGCATCATACTGGGGAGATTCTTTACTTTTTACTGCATCTGCAATATCTTTAATTCGGAAATAAAGTATTTTATTTTCTTCATCCAAATTGATCCAATCCAAGACTTGGATGGTTTCTTCTTCGGTAGCTTCCTTACTTATATATTTTATTACCAAGTGGTAAATCGTATCATTCTGTTCCATTTTCTCAGTGTATATTATAAAGACGACAAGACTTTAATTTATACGTAGTCGAAAAGAAAAAAAATTATAAGTTATGAAGGTAGCTTACGCTTGAATGACGAGAGGTAGAAAAAACATACCTGATATTAAAAGATGGTAAGTAACGTACCAACGTTCTTAAGAACTGATTTTAAATGTTTTACTGCTTTATAGATATGGGTTTCTACGGTTCTTTGTGAAATACCAAATTCTTCAGAAATCTGTAGATTCTTTTTGCCCAAAAGAAATTTAGACCTGACAATTTCTCTACACTTCAATGGCAGAGTCTCTACTGCTAATAATAACGCCTCTTCGTTCTCCTCTAACGTTAAACTGGTTCGTGAATTGGATTCAAAATAATCAATTTCATCAATTTCCAGTTGAACAATCCTATCTACATATTTAGCATGTACGTTTTGAGACTTTACATAATCTAAATATTTATTTTTTATTGCTCTAAATACGTAATTCTCTAAAGCAATGGTAATGCTCAAACTCCCGCATTTACTTAATAACTGAAGGAAAACATCCTGAATCAAATCCTCAGCAATTTCTGATGGCACAAATTTGCTTGCAAAAGCCACATATTTAGCATAGTGCTTAACAAAAAGATCTTTTACATCTTTTTCTTTAAGATGTTTGGTCTCGATCATCAATTTTTACAATTTAGCTGGTTGATTCTTAATGCTAAACTAGATAAATTAAAAAGCCACTTGCGAGGCAAACATTGCGCAAACGTTTGATTAACGAGTATTCCATAACTATTTATTTAACCTCTTCAGTTAAAATTTATAATTTCTGTTCCAAATCTATTTTTTTAACCGTAATATGGTTTTACTAAAAAAGCTCGCGAAAAAAGGTTTATTTAATTTTATAATGTATGTATAACTCAGGATTAAATTTTGCCAAATTTGCCTATCCGACTAAACTACCGAAACATTAAACAAACGTTTGCGTCGAGATTAACAGGATAAACATTAAGAAAAAGAAAAAAAGCAATTGCGTTATTTTGTAATTCTTAAACTTTCTATTTATGGCTATATTCGCTTTTTTTGAAGCTCAAACCAATTAGATGAACATTGCATTAATTACTTATCATGATAAAGGTGCTTACACGTCACCTACTGCCGAAAATGAAGACGATACGCTTTTAAGATTCTTACAAGCAAAGGGTTTAAAAATTGAAAAGGTAATCTGGAATGATGCACAAGTAAATTGGAGTAATTATGATTTAGCGATTTTAAAATCACCATGGGATTATTTTAATCTGATTGAAGATTTTTATCACTGGTTAAGAGTTTTGGAAGAGCAAAAAGTAAAGTTGCTTAACCCCATAGCTACAGTAAGATGGAATGCCGATAAACATTATTTAAAAGATATAACTGAAAGTGGCTTACCGGTAGTAAAATGTATCTTTCTAGAAAAAGATGATGAAATCGAGCTAAAAGATTTCTTTAATATTTTAGGGGTATCAACATTGATCGTTAAGCCCGCAGTAAGTGGTGGTTCAAAAAACACCTTTAAGATTACGCGTGAAAATGTAGAGGTTGTTCATCTTCAGCTCAAAGAATTATTAAAGGAGGAAGCCTTTATTTTGCAACCCTTCTTGAAAGAAATTGAGGAAGATGGCGAATGGTCATTCTTATTTTTTGGGGGCAAATTTAGCCATGCTTTATTAAAAAAGGCAAAATCTGGCGATTTTAGAGTTCAGCATTCCTTTGGAGGAACTATTCATCCGCAAAATCCACCAAGCGATTTGCTAGACATGGCAAAGAAATATGTAGATCAATTTTCCAAAGATTGTCTTTATGCGCGAGTAGATGGAGTGCTGGTAAATAATGAATTTCAGTTAATGGAGTTAGAGCTTATTGAACCATTTCTTTTTTTAGAAACTGATCCAAATAGCTACGAAAATTATTATCAAGCCTTGCTAAAAGTTACAAAATAACATTTAAATAAAAATCCTCATTTAGTTATTACCAAATGAGGATTTTATTTTATGCGCCTTCTTCTTTCTTCTTCTTCTTCCCAGTGCTTTTATTTACTACGATAATTTCTTCCTTTTCCTTATCATAATCAATTTCTAGGGTATCTCCATCGTGAATTTCCCCTTTCAAAATCTCTTCCGCAATTGGGTCTTCCAAATATTTTTGAATAGCTCGTTTTAACGGACGAGCACCAAAAGCACTATCAAAACCTTTGTCGGCTATAAATTCTTTAGCAGTGTCAGTTAATTTCACTTCGTAACCTAAGTTATGCACACGACCAAATAAAGATTTCAACTCGATATCAATGATTTTGAAAATCTCCTCTTTACCTAGGCTGTTAAATACAACTACATCATCAACGCGATTTAAAAACTCAGGTGCAAAAGCACGCTTCAATGCATTCTCAATTACTCCTCTGCTGTGAGCGTCATTTTGGTTAATTTTTGCTGAGGTAGAAAATCCTACACCTGCTCCAAAGTCTTTTAGCTGACGCGCGCCTATATTTGACGTCATAATGATGATCGTATTTCTAAAATCAACTTTACGGCCCAAGCTATCGGTCAACTGTCCTTCATCTAGCACCTGCAACAAGATATTGAATACGTCAGGGTGCGCTTTTTCAATCTCGTCTAACAAAATTACCGCATATGGTTTTCTACTGACCTTTTCAGTTAATTGTCCACCTTCTTCATAACCAACATAGCCTGGAGGCGCTCCAACCAAACGAGAAACAGCAAATTTCTCCATGTATTCGCTCATATCAATTTGAATTAACGAATCATCGCTATCAAACATAAATCGAGCTAATTCTTTGGCTAATTCTGTTTTACCAACACCAGTTGGGCCCAAGAATATAAATGAACCAATAGGTTTTTTAGGGTCTTTTAATCCCGCCCTAGTACGCTGTATCGCTTTGGTTAATTTTTTAATGGCGTCATCCTGACCAATTATTTTCTCAGCCACAGTGTCGTACATATTCAATAACTTCACGCTATCTGTTTGTCCAACACGTTGTAAAGGAATGCCAGTCATCATCGAAACTACTTCAGCAACGTTATCTTCGCTTACTTCATAACGCTTAGTTTTGGTTTCTGCCTCCCATTGCGCTTTTGCTTGTTCTAATTCTTCTAATAGGTTTTTCTCTGTATCGCGTAATTTTGCGGCCTCTTCGTATTTCTGGCTTTTCACCACTTTATTCTTTTCAATCTTAATATCTTCAATCTTACTTTCGATTGTGATGATATTTTCTGGAACATGAATATTGGTAAGGTGCACACGTGACCCGGCTTCATCTAAAGCATCAATTGCTTTATCTGGCAAGAAACGATCGGTAATATATCTTGTAGTTAAGGCAACACAAGCATTAATTGCTTCATGTGTATAGGTAACACCATGATGATCTTCATATTTCTCTTTGATACGATTCAAGATTTCAATGGTTTCATCAGGTGTAGCAGGCTCGATCATTACTTTTTGAAAACGACGATCTAAAGCGCCATCTTTTTCAATGTATTGGCGATATTCATCTAAAGTAGTTGCTCCAATACATTGTATTTCGCCCCTAGCTAAAGCAGGTTTAAACATATTTGATGCATCTAATGAGCCAGAAGCACCACCAGCACCAACAATCGTATGGATCTCATCTATAAACAAAATAACATCGGTAGATTTTTCTAGCTCGTTCATTACGGCTTTCATGCGTTCTTCAAACTGACCGCGGTATTTAGTACCAGCAACCAACGAAGCTAGATCTAAAGTAACTACGCGCTTATTAAAGAGTACCCTTGATACTTTACGTTGAACAATTCTTAAAGCCAAACCTTCGGCGATGGCAGATTTACCAACACCAGGCTCACCAATTAGAATTGGATTGTTCTTTTTACGGCGTGACAAAATCTGCGAAACACGTTCAATCTCTTTTTCACGCCCTACGATTGGGTCTAATCGTCCTTCCTCGGCAGCTCGGGTTAAATCGCGTCCAAAATTATCAAGTACCGGTGTTTTGGATTTAATATCTGATACCTTTTTCGGAGCGCTAAAACTTTCTTCTTCTTGAAAATCATCATCGCCACCGCCAGCCGTACCGCCACCTTGTGCTTCATCTCTGAAACCATTTTTATTTACCTCGACTTCTTGTTTAAAGATCTCGTAAGTAATACTGTATTGCAATAATATTTGCGAAGCAATATTATCATCATCTCTTAAGATAGATAATAATAGATGTTCGGTACCTATTAAATCACTTTTAAAAATCTTTGCCTCTAAATAAGTAATTTTTAAAACCTTTTCGGCTTGCTTAGTTAAAGGAATATTGCCTAAATTAACAGTAACACTTGAAGTACCGCGAACGGCCTCTTCAATTGAACGGCGAAGTTTAGAAGTATCAACTCCTAAGGATTTTAAAATTTTGATGGCCATACCATCACCTTCGCGAATAAGCCCTAATAACAAATGCTCAGCGCCTATATAATCGTGTCCTAATCTCAGGGCTTCTTCCCTGCTAAAAGAAATCACGTCTTTTACTTGTGGAGAAAATTTCGCTTCCATAATCTGTGTGTAAACGGGACGACTCTAAACTATAAATTACTTTTATAATAATGGTCTCCCAGTTTATATATTTTATCAACAATTACGCCATTTTGGTGGATAAGGTTGCTGCTTACCTTATTCTTTATTTACGTAATTAAATAGCAAATAGGTTTTTAGCTTTATTTAAAGCTAATTTAAGCATTGTATAGTAGATTTTGTCGGTTTTATGTAAGGTTTTAATAACTCAAAATAACTGACATATTGCTAGTGAGGCGGCCTAACAATAGCAGTTTTGACAGGATCAAGATAAGACATCGTAAAATCAGGTACTGTTAAGGGTAGCTCCATAGTAGCTCCATATCAGCTGCGGGTTTTGGGGTAATTTTTACAAGCTAGTTGCTTACAATAAGCTATGCACCTATAAATACCTGAACCTAGGTCTAGGAAAACAATTGCAAGAAAAATTAAACAACTGATTATAAACTAAATACACCAATTCAACGAAATATTTTGCAATTGGTTAATTATTATATTATAATTGCAGTGTACTACTTAACCAATACACTTAACATGATTACTATTCAGAACCTAACTTTTGGTTATCAAAAAAACAAACCGGTATTGCATAACCTCGATCTAAAACTGGCACAAGGAAAGATTTATGGTTTATTAGGCGCAAACGGCGCTGGAAAGAGCAGTCTATTACATCAACTTTGTGGTATTATTTTTCCCCAATCGGGCAAAATTGAGATTGACAACCATGTTCCTGCCAAACGCAAACTCGATTTTCTAAAATCAATCTACATTTTGCCAGAAGAAGTCGGTACGCCAAATATCTCTATTAAAGAATACGCAGCGATCTATTCACCATTTTATGAAAACTTCGAGTTTTCATTATTTGATAGGTTACTTACCGATTTTGAAATCCCGAAAAAAAGCAACCTCCATGAAATCAGTTATGGGCAGAAGAAAAAAGTAATGATTGCTTTTGGCATTGCCACGAAGACAAAGTACCTATTCCTAGATGAACCAACAAATGGCTTAGATATTCCATCAAAAAAGCAATTCAGAAAGATCATAGCGAGTGCATTTCAAGACGATCAAATTATCATCATCAGCACACATCAAGTTAGGGATTTAGACCAGCTAATCGATTGTATACTGATTCTTGATGACAAAAAAATCATACTTCAAGCAGATGTAAACGACATTACCGAAAAACTTGTATTTAAACAAGTGTTAGACCTCTCACAATTAACAAATGTGATTTATAGCGAGGGTGGATTAAAAGGCTACGTTGTTGTAGCAGAAAACATACATCAAGAAAACTCTAAACTAGACATGGAACTTTTCTTTAATGCTGTTACCGTTCAAAAAAATCTTATTCTTTCATTATTTAATAAATTTTAAAATTATGCAATTCTCATTTACTCGTTTTAATCATTTGTTTATTAAGCAATGGAAAGAAAACAAAAAAGCTTATTTATTAGGGCTCATTGCCTTACCCATATTAATGGGCGTAACCTTTTTAAGTATAGCCTATCTCGGTGAACTTTCTGAAAACAACCAAACAATGGTCTTAGTTTTTGGCTTACTCCTAATCGGCGGAATTTTTTGCAGTACCTTATTAAGTGAATATGGCCCTAAACCTCGAGCAATTCGTTCACTTATCTTACCAACCACGAACTTTGAAAACCTATTAGTTGCTATTGTTTATGGATTGATAATTTTTCCAATTGTGTACTTAGTTGTAGTTTATCCAATAATATTGTTGGTGAATTATATAGATTTCGAAATTTTTGGCAATCTATATATTACCAAACCCCTTGAGTTGGATGATTTTCTTGGTTTCCTATTGGCAACTACTTCCATTTTATCATTCGTCCTACTCTGTTCTGTTTTTTATAGAAAATTCATATTTATTAAAGCATCGTTAACCTTTATATGCTTCATCTTTTTATTAACCGTTTCAAATAGGATAGTTACAAATCTTGTATTTAGTGATAGTCAGCCAGGCCAATTCACACAGGAATTTAAAAATAGCATAGGAATAAGAGCAGCGACAATAGGAAAAGAAAAATTCGAATTAAAAAAATCAAACTTATTTTCTGCTGCAGAATTTAGCATTATCAATACAAACCAGCAATTAAGTCCAAGTTATTACCAAGATTTCTATATTGATCCTAACAAAAACATCGGATCGTTACCCTTGATATTAGTGATATTATTTATGCCAACCATGCTAATCGCTTGCTTTTATAGACTTAAAGAAATTGAATTATAAGTATGGACTTTAACATCAATTTACCCATTTATTTGCAAATAGCAGATTATGTGTGTGATAAAATACTGCTTCAGCAATGGCTCCCAGATGAAAAAATACCCTCTATTAGGGAACTGGCGATAGAACTTGAGGTTACACACAATACGGTTCTTAGAACATTTGAACATTTGCAAAGCAAAAACATAGTGTATACAAAAAGAGGTATGGGATATTTTGTAGAACAAAATGCGCTTAACTTACTAAATGCTAGCAGAAAAGAACAGTTCTTAAAAGAAGAACTTCCCAGTCTTTTTTATAAAATGAACATCATTGGCTTTGAAATAGATGAACTAGTAACCGAATTCCAAAAATTTAAAAACAAAACTAACTCCTAATTATGAAAACCAGTTATAAAATTCTAATAGCATTTGTTACCATTATTTTAATCAGTATAGTTGCCTTTAATATATCCTTAAAAGCAAAATATAGAAATGGTGATTTCAATATAAGGGTGGTCTCCACGGAAGATATTTACCAAACCTACGACTTGGATAAAATTAACCTAAAAAATTTCAAGCACGTCGTTATAAATGGAGGTATAATAACCAAAGGCGGGAAGCAAATCAACTTCCGTCCTAATTTCCTCGTTAATGACAATGGTCATAATATTAACACTTTAGGCATACGTTCGAACCTCAAACCCTTATTAAGAAAGCGCATGAGTAACGATACACTCTATCTCTCTTTCCAAAAGGACTTCATCAATGAAAAAAACGTGAACAAACTTAATCTTTATCCATTTGTACTAGAGGTAAGTAATTTAAAGTCTATCACAACTAAAGATCTGACCTCTGAAATCAGCAATATGTCTAGCGGAAAACCATTTACAATTTCTTCTACAAATTCAACAATAAACATAAACTATATGGCAACCGATTCTTTAACACTAAATATAGGCACTGGTTCATATGTTTCATTAAATGAAAGTCGTCATTATATCAAAGAAAAATTGGTCCCTTACAAGATTGGCGCCGTAAATTACCATCTCGCCAAAGGTGCTACGCTATCAATTGTAAATAGTGACCTGTTTGGAAAAATCACTTGTATGAATCCTTCTTCAAACCCCATCGAAAGCAAAAGAAAATCTATGAGTATAACTTCGCCAAATGATTAAAAAACGATTATGATTTACGTCTTCCATCTTTCACATTTACCCTTATATTTGCGTAAATAATAAAAATTATGTCAGACGAAAAAATAATCTTTTCAATGGCTGGAGTGAGCAAAATCTATCCACCACAAAAACAGGTTTTAAAAAATATCTATTTATCATTCTTTTATGGTGCTAAGATTGGTGTTGTTGGTTTAAATGGCTCTGGTAAATCATCCTTATTAAAAATAATCGCGGGCTTAGACAAATCGTTTCAAGGCGAAGTAGTTTTTAGTCCGGGTTTTAGTGTTGGCTATTTAGCGCAAGAACCAATCTTAGATGAAAATAAAACGGTTCGTGAAGTAGTTGAAGAGGGTGTGGCAGAAATTACTTCGATCCTTAAAGAATATGAAGAAGTTAACGAAGCATTTGGCTTAGAAGAAAATTATTCGGATGCCGATAAAATGGACAAGCTGATGGCTCGCCAGGGTGAGTTGCAAGATAAAATTGATGCTGTTAACGCTTGGGAACTAGATACCAAATTAGAAAGAGCAATGGATGCCTTACGTTGTCCAGAGCCTGAAACCAAAATTGCTGTACTTTCTGGTGGCGAACGCCGTAGAGTTGCCATGTGCCGTTTATTATTGCAAGAACCTGATGTGCTATTATTAGATGAGCCTACCAATCACTTGGATGCTGAAAGTATTGATTGGTTGGAACAATTTTTACAAAACTATAAAGGAACTGTTATTGCCGTTACCCACGATAGATATTTCTTGGACAATGTGGCTGGGTGGATTTTAGAACTCGATCGTGGTGAGGGAATTCCATGGAAAGGTAATTATTCATCGTGGTTAGACCAAAAAGCGAAACGCCTAGCGCAAGAGGATAAAACAGAAAGTAAACGCCAAAAGGCCTTAGAGCGTGAGCTCGAATGGGTACGAATGGCCCCAAAAGCGCGTCATGCAAAATCCAAAGCGCGTTTAGCCAATTACGATAAATTAGCTTCGGAAGATGGCAAGGAACGTGAAGATAAATTGGAGTTATTTATTCCCGCAGGTCCACGTTTAGGAAATGTAGTTATCGAAGCAAATGAGGTAACAAAAGCCTACGGCGATAAAATTTTATTCGAAAACCTTACCTTCTCTTTACCACCTGCTGGTATAGTAGGGATTATTGGTCCGAATGGAGCTGGTAAAACTACCTTATTCCGTTTAATTACGGGACAAGAACAACCAGATAAAGGTACATTTAGAGTAGGTGATACTGTTGCTTTAGGCTACGTAGACCAAATGCATAATGATTTAGATGCAGAAAAAACAGTTTATGAAAATATAACCGATGGCTTAGACAATATTCAGCTAGGTAACAAAGCTGTTAATGGTAGAGCTTACGTTTCGAAATTTAACTTTAACGGTGGAGATCAGCAGAAAAAAGTTGGTATTTTATCGGGCGGTGAAAGAAATCGCGTACACTTGGCTATCACCTTAAAAAAAGGTGCCAATGTTTTATTACTGGATGAGCCTACCAATGATATTGATGTGAATACTTTACGTGCGTTAGAAGAAGCCTTAGAGAATTTTGGCGGTTGCGCCGTTGTAATTAGTCACGATAGATGGTTTTTAGATAGGATTTGTACACACATCTTAGCTTTTGAAGGTAATTCTGAGGTTTATTTCTTTGAAGGAAATTATTCTGATTACGAAGAAAATAGAAAGAAAAGATTAGGAGATGTAACACCACATAGAATCAGATACAAAAAATTAGTTTAGGGAATTTCAACATTGACAAAGTTATAACCATGATGCAAAAAACTTTGTCAATGTTAAGTTGTTATATAACTAATTTAACAAACCTATATATTTGTGATTATGAAGAAAATACTTGTTGTTGACGACGACGACGACGTACTAGAAACCACCCAGTTAATTTTAGAAATCGCTGGTTACGATGTTGAACCGCTAAATGATGCAGAATTAGTTTTTGAGCGTATTGACGAATTCCAGCCTAACTTAATTATCCTTGACATTGTACTGGGTAAAATTGATGGAAGGATAATCTGTAGCCAAATTAAAAGTCATGACGACACTAAACACATACCAATCTTGATGATGTCTGGACTGTACGACTTAAGGGAAGTGCTGGAGATGGAGTGTGCTCCAGATGACTTTATGTCGAAGCCATTTAAGATGGATATTCTTTTAGAAAAAATTGAAAAGCTTGTCAACAGTAAGAAAACCTTGCGATACGATGTCAATTAATGACATTATGATTTTTTCTCTTCTCTAGGTCCGCGTTTATAAATAACTAAACCATTCAAAAAATTACGTAAAATCTGATCTCCACATTTTTTAAAATTAGGGTGCTCGTCGTTTCTAAAGATGTCGCCTAATTCGCTTTTTGTAACAGTAAAGTTTACCAATTTACAGATTTCAATAATTTGATCGCTATTTAAGGATAATGCTACCCTTAATTTTTTCATAATATCGTTGTTGCTCATATTTTAAAACCCCTTACATCGCTGTTTCTATTTTAACCTTTTTATTCTTTATTCTTTCATTAGCCAAGGCTTTGATCACCTGTGGCACCAATTTTCTTTTAATAGCAACATAGGACGCTTGATCTTTAACTTCAATTAAGCCAACATCATCCTTTTGTAGTCCACCCTTTTTAAGTAATAAGCCAACAATATCTATCTTGTTAACCTTATCTTTTTTCCCGGCACTAATATATAAAGTCTGCCAAATACTATCTTGGGGCAATTTATAAGGCCCTTTTAATTTCTCTACTTCAATATCAGCTTTTAAAAATGGATACTTTTCTTCATCGGCAATAATTAAATACGCTGTGCCCTTTGCGTTCATCCTCGCCGTTCTTCCGTTACGGTGCAAAAATGCATCCTCCGTATAAGGGAGTTGGTAATGGATGATATATTCTACCTCCGGAATATCTAAGCCTCTTGCTGCAAGATCTGTTGTAATTAAAATTTGAATACTTCCATTTCTAAATTTCAACAATGCCCTTTCCCTTTCATCCTGCTCCATCCCACCATGAAAAATATCATGTGCAAGATCTTTATCAATTAATAAATCACTAATTCGATC
>DATJDT010000279.1:0-6803 GCA_035497275.1 Pedobacter sp. | reverse complement strand
AATCTTCTGGTTTACCCGTTAAGATTAAGATGTCGCCGCCTAGTTTTTTAAACGCATTGCGTAGGGCTTCTACATTCTCTAGCAGAAATTTTGTTCTGTTTAAACCAGTTTTTAGGGTGCCGTATACGGTAGGCTCAAATTGACGAGGGTCGAAGAAATAAACTGGTAAAATACTATCCGATTTGGCAATCGCTTCAACTAGCATTTCATTGTCGTGCAAGCGAAGATCATTCCGAAACCAAACCAGTATTTTTCTGCTCATATCCGTAGCCATTTTTATTGGCTTGCAATTTGCACAAATTCTAGGAATTAAACGTTTAAACATTCTATTTTTTACAATGGGGCAACATAAGCAGTGGCGGTTCGGTCTAATTATTGTTGTTCTTAAATTTGATCATTAAGCTATCGCTATGCGTAAAAAAATCTTAATTACTGGGGCAACAGGTTTGGTGGGTAAGCAACTTATTCCATTTCTGCTAATGCGTGGACATGAAATAAGTGTTTTGTCTACCCGAAAAGTTGTGATACCCGGTGTGCGTGTTTTTGCATGGGATGTTGAAAAGCAAACGATAGAAGAAGGAGCTTTAAATGGCATAAATACCATTATTCATTTAGCAGGAGAAGGTATTGCCGATAAAAAGTGGACTGCAGAGCGGAAGCAGCAAATTATTGACAGCAGGGTTAAGTCGGCCCAACTTTTATATGATACCATTAAAACCAACCACGCACAAATTCAAACTTTTGTGTCGGCCTCTGCAGTAGGTTATTATGGAGATAGGGGCGATGAGTTCCTGTCTGAAGATAGTGGTTCTGGCAAAGGCTTTTTGGCAGATTGTTGCGTGCAATGGGAGGGCACTGCTGATGAAGGGTTAGCCTTAGGTATTAGGGTTGTTAAAATTAGAATTGGTTTAATACTAAGCAAAAAAGGCGGGGCATTGGCAGCCATGGCAAAGCCGATTAAATGGTTAGTTGGCGCGCCTTTAGGAAGCGGGAAACAATGGATGCCTTGGATACACCTTGATGATATTATAAGGTTGTTTACCAAAGCTGTTGAAAGTAAGACGATGGTTGGAGCCTATAATGCTGCGGCGCCGTATCCAGTAACCAATAAACTATTAACCGAAAGAATTGCTTGGCATTTAAATAGACCGGTTTGGCCGGTTCATGTACCAAAAGCGGTATTAAAGTTAATGCTGGGCGAAATGAGTATTTTACCTTTAATGAGCTCAAATACGGTTGCGCAAAAAGTTTTAGATACTGGGTATTTGTTTAAGTATGTGGATTTGGATGAGGCTTTGAAGGATGCTTTGCAGGTGGGACGGTGAGGGAGCGGGCCGCGTCATTGCGAGGAGTTGCGAAGCATGAAGCAAAGCAATCTCTACGTCATCTTCTAAAGAAAATCAATATGATGATGAACGCGATAAATGGCGTTGTAATTATTGCTAGAATTAATGATCCCCAAAAACCTAATGAAGTGTTTCTGCCAAATTGTGCGACACTATAAATAAGCAAGAAGCCTATTAACACAAGTATAATTTCTGGCGGTCTCATTGTAGAATAAATTATAGAAAGCTAATCTAATAAATTTTGGTCATTAATATCTTACTAGCGTGTCATTGCGAGGACAGGAGAGGTCTATTAAAATATTATATCCAATCGCATATAATTTAGTTAAATTCTATATGTTTATATCCGATAGGATATAAATATGGAAACATTACGCTCTTTTGTAAAGCAGAAACGAAAAGAATTGGGGTTAACGCAACAAGAACTAGCTTTAAATGCTGGTGTAGGTTTAAACTTTATACGCGATTTTGAGCAAGGTAAAAAAACTCTCCGCTTAGATAAAGTTAATGATGTGCTATCCTTATTCGGCAAAGAAGTGGGTGTTATCGATAAATTAGAGAAATAATGGAACGGAAGGCACTTATATATTATCAAGACCTTAATGTGTATTTCGGTAATATTATCCGCTATGTTTCTTTCCAAACTGTCCAGCCCGATCAGGGCTTTTTCTTTTTAACTCCTTTTCAACCTGAAGAATATCGAGCTGCTTAATGCCTAAGCCGAGAGCTTTCATCAAAGCGCTTTTGCTCTGCAAAAGCTAAAATTCCATCTAGGACAACTTCCAATTAAAACAATTAACAATAGATAGTCTAGCCCCGTAAAAGTTCATTTTTTTAAGCGTTTACACGAACCTGGATTTATTTTTAGCGCACCCATGAACGGGATTCACTAAGTAACATCAGAGTCTTAAAACAGCTTAAAACCAGCCGAATGGACACTTTTAACCGAAAGGGAATGAACATTTTGGAGCGAAAGATGTGGCCACTTTGAAAAAAAAGATGCAGCCACTTTTAGAGAAGCCCCCAATATACTACGAAACAAATTATCTCAAAATTTGCATCAATGCCAACTCCTAATCCCAGAGAACAAGAGGCCATAGATAAGCTAGGTCAAAATGTGCGAAAATATCGCATACGTATGGGATTCACTATAGTGAAATTATCAGAAGAATGTGGGGTAGAATATACTACAATAAGTAAGATTGAGAGAGGCGTACTAAACACCTCTATAAGTATGATTGTTAAACTCGCTAGAGCATTAAAGATAGAACCTGGTCAATTGTTGGAGGATTAGATATAAACCAGGGGTTGCCTTCCCCCGGTTGTTTAAGCTAGAACTTACTCAACAGGAATCCAAATTGGAAATGGACGTCCTTTTGCATATATTATAGTTCCATCAGGTAACCTGCGGGAGCGTCTGAATATAAGTTTGTGTAGTCTATTGTCGATAAACTTAAACATCTCTCTCTACCTCCTTTCCGACAATTTTTTAAAGTCTCCTTGACAAAGACTGCGAGAACATGGCATAAAAAAACCCAGAGTGTCTCGCAACGCTCTGGGATGTTTTGACTAAACTCCATAACTGTAGCTATTTAAGTAATACATACTTGATTACTCTGGTATGCTTTTAGTTAGTGGCGAAGTAAAAGTCCATGTTAGTTTATCGACAATACAAATATATGAAAAATAGCTATTGTTTCATCGGAAGCTTTCCTGCATCAATTAATTTTTGGTTTAATGCATCTCTCTTGGCCTTTAGTATAGCAGGCTGGACGAAATAAAAATCAAATAGAGACTCTAGCACATCTAGCAGCCATTCTGCTTCTCCAATTTCAACATCTACAATTTCCCCTGTAGATGTGCTCTTAATTGGATGAGAAGCGAAATTACCAATGTTTCTAACAGCATCTATGCTCTCCGATAAGTGAGAAGGTAGTTTATTACTATCAATCACTTGCTGTATTTCTTTTGCCAGGTCGCCCTCTTTGACCCCTGCTTTTTCTCTTAGTAATATTTGTAAACATCGCCTACTTAATGCAGCGCTAGCTTTTGGACTAAAAGTAAGAATTAGGCTAGCTTCGTTGTAATCAGCTGCAAATTTTTCTTCAACTTCTAAAGATACAGGTGGTCTAGTTGAGGTTAAGGGCCTAATATTAATTAAATTTATCACTTTCTCTGGCTCAGAAGGTTTGTTGGAGCCATAGGAAGATGTGTAGCCACTTGAATTGATTAGGTTTATAATAATTTTATGGCATTTTTCATTAGGACACGTCATTGATTTTATAAACCAATGCCCTTGAGAGTCCTTCCCATAATAACTATGTCGAAAATCAGGATTAATAAAATTTAAGCAATGAGGGCATTTCATGAATGTAGGTTTTAGATTTAATTGAGTAAGGTAAAAATATTGAAAATACTAGAAGAAATTCGTTACAACTCTCTAATTGCATAAAGCAACTATAGAATAACAATGGTTTTAAATAAAGTAGCCCCCGTATCAAACGAAGGGCTTTTAATACTTTTCCATAAAATAACTTTCAAAGAATCTATTTCTTTTTATTAGGAGCCTGCGTTAACAATGCGCCTGCTAAGGATTTTGCTATCTTAGAAGAATGTGGATTTGAAAGAACCTTAGAAGCAATTTTTGCCATCTTAGGTGATGTTTGTTCATTTTTTGCCATTGCAATAAATATGTTTTAAGGCGATAATTAATTTCATCGCTCTAAACAAATTTACGAAATGCTAATTTTTTTAGTTTACAAAGTTTTCCACAAATTGTTAGCTATAATATTATATCTAAGATAGGTACAAAGATGATTTTAATATAAATTTCTATTACAACTATGAATATGTTTTCTCGAATATTAAAGATAAGTCTAGTCAATTGTTAGAGGAATGCTTAAGATAATTTGTATGTTAGTATAATTCTAATACTACACAAATTAAACCAATGGAAGCAAATCAGGTAGTTTCACAATATGAGTTACTAAAAATTATCTTTGACTTCATAGGCACAATTATATGGCCTATCACCACATTTATTGTTGTTTTAATTTATAAAAAGGCAATACTTAGATTAATAAATCGAGCAAAAAAAATTGAATTACCAGGAGGCTTATCTCTGGAAGCTATTGACGATGATATTAAAGAAGCTAAAGAACTTGCCACAGAAATAAAAACTGAAAGGAAACCCGAGGTTCAAGATTTTATTGACGAAAAAGGTACTAAGTTGGAGAGTGAATCAAACAGGAAAATGATTGAAAATGGTTTAATACCATCACCTAGTGGCCTTAATCTAGCATATTATAATGAGATTGTAGAAATAGACCCACGTCTAGCAATGGTCGGGCTAAGAATTGATTTTGAATTGATGCTAAGAAACCTTGCTAAAGGTTTTAAAATACAAATTGAAGAAAAGGAGCCTATTTCAAAAGTTATCTCTAAGCTGTTAAATAAGGGAGCAATTACTACAAAGCAATATGAGTTTATAAATTTAATATTTAGAATTTCAAATTCTGCTGCTCATGGTTCTGAAATTTCTAGATGGCAAGCATGGGAAGTATTGCAAATGGGACAAGTTTTAGTTGATGATTACTTAGCTTGGTTGGATTGGGGATTTAATAACAGAAGTAAGTAAAATGGCGTTAATAATTTCAATTATATCTTTAATTATTTCTTCATTAACATTTTGGCTAACTAAAATTAAAAAAGGAAAGCTAAAAATGACTCGACCATCAATTATATGTTTGCTAGGGCAAAATGGTAGGGATGAAGGCAAGGTATTTATTAGAACTTTACTTTATAGCGATTCTGAACAAGGACAGTACGTTCAGAATATGTTTATTAGGATAAGTAAACATGGTGAAAGTCAAGATTTTGATACTTGGGCATACGGTGATAAGGAATTAATGAGAGGAAGTGGGCTTTTTGTTAGCAAGGTAGGAATTTCTCTCAACCATCACTTCTTACTACCTAAAATAAATAATTGGAAATTTTCAAGGGGAGAATACTATATCGAAGTATTTGCTGAAATAGTAGGCAAATCCCCTAAGGTAATATTTGAGCATACTTTGTTTCTAGCAGGAGATCATGCAGAAAGTCTCTACCAAGGAAATTCAATTTATTATGAATGGCAGCATAATTATGGTAAATATATAAATCGTATAGAAACAATGGTATAGAGGCAATTATTCGAGTTAATTGTTTGCCTCGATGTTTAGGAGATTTTTCACTCATTAATTGTTGGCTATGTTATTTTAATTATGGGTAGAACACTTGCACAAATAGAGAAAGATGGCTATGTGACAGAGGAAGAAGCTAGCAGCTTTATGAAAACTTTGGCACTAATAGATGAAGCTGTTAACCATAAATGGCCAAAGGAAATGAGTGAAGCTTTTGATGTTTTTCTTAAAAATTATGGCTGGCATATTCGTTTATGGATTCATCCTAACGATTTGATCCCTTATATTTTAAAAGGAGAAGATGTAGTTGACAAATACTTTATCAAGAAATTGCGTTTGGCTACATTTAGACTTAGATGGCAGGCAGTAAAGCGTTTTCCACATAGACGCAAAATGATTAATAGAGCATTCCTTGCTCATTGGCAAGGTAATTATTGGGCTTCCATACCTTTATTTCTTATTTTATCAGAAGGAATGTTTCGAGAGTTGACAGGGGAAAATTTGTTTGCTAAAAATCCAAAATCCAAAACAGCAAGCGTAGCTAAGAAAAAACAAAACATACAAATCACTCCACTAATGTCCCATATCATTGATGCTGTTAGCAATGGAGATATTATTGGACTTCGCTTCTCTAATGACGAATACTTGAAATACCCTAATGTGTTAAGTCGCAATAAGATACTTCATGGAGCTGACAGTAATTATGGAACCAAGGTTAACGCATATAAAGCTATTTCTCAATTCGAATTTGTAATTGAGAGTGTACATATAGCGTTTACAGGTAGGGAAATATAGATTAGCGGAGAACATCATAGTGTAGAATGCAGTATTCAATAGAGATAATTACATATAAAAACCTATTTTTTGTCTCTCTTAGCGATAGTAATTGATGTATCAATTTGAATATAAGATCATTATGTTTAATGGTAAAATTCTGCATCGGGAAATAGGGGGTCAAAACAACTCATAAAACGATCATAGAAAATCATATTAAATCGCTTAATGTCAACACATTAAGCGATTTTTATTTTGAGAAAAGTTTGGATTTTTGCCGCTGTTTTGATTAACTTTGTCCTTGGATTGTCCCCCGAAAGGTCATTTGTCCCCCGTTGTCCAAAATGGGGGGAGATAACTGGACATAATTAACTCATTTTAACTCAAATCATCTAATATTGGGCGAAATAACTTCCATTATAGGGTGACATCTTCGAAAAGCCTCATCCTAGATAAATGTGTTTAAGGGCAATTCCATAGGAAACAATTAAACATTTTTTTC
>DATJDT010000278.1:0-5057 GCA_035497275.1 Pedobacter sp. | reverse complement strand
ATCCCAAAGGACAGTTTCACAGTGGCTATGTAGGAATGGGCAACAACCCTGTTTTTGGAGTTGACCCTGACGGGAGGTGGTGGCATATTGTTGCTGGTGCAGCGATCGGAGGTGTATTGAATTTGGCGATGAATTGGAATAATATTGACAATTTTGGTGAAGGATTAGCTTCTTTTGGAGTAGGTGCAGCTGCAGGTGCGGCAACGGCAGCATGCGGGTCTTGTGGCGCTGCTTTATGGATTGCAGCGTCCGGGGGAGCAGCGACGGCTGCTACCAATAATATAGTAGCCCAAACTAACAACGAAAAAGGATTGAATGACGTGCAATGGGGCAGTGTAGGCATAAGCGGTTTATCTGGATTTGTTGCAGGAGTAATGGGAAGTGCTGCCGGACAATTGGCAGGACAAGGTGTAGGAAATCTTATGATTAATGGATTTAATGTTGTAAGTCCGGTAGCAAAAGGGGTGATTACTGGGGCTGTAGGTGGTGCAGCTGGAGGATATGCGGGTGGTTTCGCAGGTACTCTAATGGCCGGAGGAAATATGGCAACTGCAAATAAAGCAGGTGTAGCTGGAGCTTCTTCAGGCGCTTTAATAGGTGGAGTTGCTGGTGGAATTGGAGCTTATGCAGCTGCTAAGAAAGCGAATATTAATCCGTGGACTGGAGTAAAAAATAATAGCGTAACAATAGGAGAAGGCATGGTAAGAGTAGAAACAGTAACAAAGGATTTACGAAATGAGAATATTAATAAGGATTGGCCAGACCAAATGGATGCATATATAAGTAAAAAAAATAGAGAGTTTAATTCTGAAGCTATGGACTTCAATGGAGAATGGATTGATGCTCAAATGCAGAAGGATGTATATATATATGATATTCAGACTCCTAATAAGGCACCTGTATCTAGTCCCTTTTATAATATGGAACAGGGAAGGATTATGAATTATCCTAATCAAAGTAATACGCTCTATTATCGTATAGGAGATAATATAAGAATAATTATTTTTAAATAATAGACGCTATGGAGTTAAGATTTTCAGAACAAGCATTTATTTTTATTATGAGAAATTTCGATTTCCTTAGACAGTGTGGTTATCGAATAAAGGAATTGATTTTATATGGAAGAGAACCGTATGTAATTTTTTATAATGAAAGATATAAGAGAAAAATCACCATCGAATGGGCACCGCAATCAGAAGTTCATATATACATATCAAATACAACGTTGTTGAACTTCAGTAAAAGCCAAATTATAATAGACAACTTTGCTAAATCAGTTGGATATCAACTAATCCAATCTCTTAAATTAGAGGAGGTTATTGAAAATAAAGCATTATTTATTAAAAGCCATTTAATGCTAGTCATCAAAGGAGATGAATGGTTGGGGTAATGCTACAGAGGAGTTGGTGAGGTACTTTTCAGCTTATAGTATTTGATTTTCAACTACCAATTTTTCCTGGATATATTTTTTAGAGGCGACCAGATGGTTGCTTCTTTGTTTTTAAGGGGTAAAAACAAGTTTACATGCAATTATGGATTGAATGACGTGCAATGGGGCAGTGTAGGTATAAGCGGTTTATCTGGATTTGCTTCTGGAGCAATGGGAAGCGCTGCGGGACAAGCAGCAGGGAATGGTTTGGGAAGTCTATTTATAAATAATTTTAAGATAACTAGTCCTATTGCACAAGGTATAATAGGTGGAGCTATAGGTGGAGCTGCTGGCGGCTACGCTGGAGGATTTGCGGGCACATTAATGGCTGGCGGAGATGTAGCTACTGCTAATAGGGGAGGTATTTCAGGTGCTACATCAGGTGCTTTTATTGGAGGTATGGCTGGTGGAGTAGGTGCGTATGCTGCTGCAAAAAAAGCTGGGGTTAATCCATGGACAGGTGAAAAGTCTAGCTCTACAAACTCTCAAAATATTGGATATAACCAACCAATTAAACCTGAGGATTTAAAGGGTATAACAAAGCCAACCACCATTGAGAAAAATGGACAAACATTTCAGATAAAACCCAGAGGTGAAGGTAAGGGGGGACGGTGCAAGTTCATATCACGTATTCGAGGTTGTAAATGGAGAGAGGATTTCTGTAACACATATCGTAATTAGCTCTAGTGGAGATGTTATTATTCATCAACACCAGTATTTTATTGGTGAAACTGGCACCAGATATAAAAATGACAATAATTTAGGACAGTTTCCAACTCTTGATATAGATCTAAAATAATATTAATTTAGCATTATGACTGAAATGGAATTACAATTAATCGAATCTTCAGAAAAGTTACTTGATTTCTATAGTGGTATCTTTCTAGAAAAAAATATTGAAATCAAAGAATTTCCTAGGATTGATATCAAGTCTAATCATTTACGGGAATTTGTAATGTATTTGTGGAATAGTAAGTTTTGCCGAATTTAAAGCCGAATGATTTTTCAACTTTACCCAAAACGCCTGAGATTTCGTCTGGGTCAACGTTACCAAGGTCAAATGTTTCGATGTCGCTCATAGCATTGCAAGTAAAGGTTTGGGGTTTTGGGTTGGGGGATTTTTACCACTAATGTTTATAAGAAGTACAAATGATGGATCTTGCACAAATGTTTCTACGAAGCACGTCAGCACCTATAACGCAAAACCCCTGTTACCTGCTGGTCTTCTTCTCATCCTGATATTTTTCTCATTAATGTTTCTAATGGTCCATTCTTAAATTTTTTACACCAAAGAACACTAAACAAAACACTAAAAATGTAAAATAAAATTGAATACGCAAGAATATAAAATGGTGATGTTGGTTGTTCGTCTTCAAGAAAACCGGTATAATGTTTACTTGTCAAGGTTGCCATTATTATCATTCCCAAAGTCAAATGAATTACATAGTGAGATAAAGTCATTTGTCCTGTTTTTTGTAACGCCAAAACAAATCTGCTTGTCGAAAATAATTCTCCTACATGCATACAAATTGAAATTACCATAAACGCAAAAGCCATTGTCACCAAAACAAAAGGTAGGTAAGGTGGAAAATATTCAGCCATTATATAATCGCTCCAAAAAGAACTAAATAATTGTTGTCGAACCATAAGGCGAAGTCCTTGTATAACAATAAAGATGAGTAACCCCACTATGAAAATATTTCGTTTTGTATGTTTGTTTTGCCAATTTAGTCGTCCAAGCCACATACCAACAAAAAAGTAGGAAATCCAAGGAAATATAGAATTCCAACCGTTGTAAAATGTATTTCTTAAAAAGCCAACTGGTGTCCAAAAATCCAAATATTTATATGTTGTAAAGCTCCAACTTGTTGTGATCGGAATAACTAATAGCAATAAATGAAAAATTGTAATTGCAGCTACTGCACCAAATAAAAAGAACCTTTTAGGTACAAACAATAAAAAAGCTGCAATGTGCATATAACCACCATAAAAATGCAATATGTCGCCCGACCACCAGTTAAATAGTAACAAGCCTAATGCAAATAAAAACCAGGAACGTTTTAAAATTTTTGATTTTAGTTCTGCTTTTTCTTGAACTGTATAGTCTGCTCTGTTTGTCATTAGGGCAACTCCCATTCCAGCACAAATAATAAAAATTGCAGTCGAGTTGCCTGTAAATATGTTTAGAAAACGTCCAATGCTGTCAGTTGGATTCATTACTGAACCAAAACTAAAATTAAAGTTCACAATGAACATTCCGAAAATTGCATATGCTCTTGCTATATCAAATCCTATTATTCTTTGTTTCATTCTTGTTGTTCAATTTAGCACGATTGGTCATAGACTTGCAGGTAACGTTGAAGCATTGGCTTTGTGGTGGGAATAGCATTCCGTCAGCCGAATATAGCACAGAGCTAAATAGTACCACAAAAGTTGAGCCTATATTCTTCAGCCGCCATAATGCCAATGCAATGTAAGCGGCAGTATTATATTGTCATTTTTGCTATTTCAAATTCAACGCCTTCCTTTACATTGTCCATCAAAGAACCATAAACCGTTAGAACTGGTGTCGACTGCTTAGATTCCATAAATTTCAGGTAGTCAATAAACAATCTTACGTCCTCGATTCTTTGCTGAATATTTCGTGTGCCATTTATTAACAGAAGGAGCAAAAGGGAAAAAGACCGTTACGTAAATCTACCTGAAAGCACACTCGAACCGCTTCGCTCATATTACAAATTGCTTTTACCGAAAATCTACTTATTTGAAGGAGAGCGTGGCGGCCAATACTGTGTCCGCAGTTTGTAGCAGGAGTAAGCAGGCATCCTCAAACCAATCGGAATTCATGGGTTACGTCACAGTTATGCGACGCATTTACTTGAGTATGGAACAAGCATCAGTTTAATACAACAATTGCTAGGACATAACGATTTAAAGGCAACGCAAATTTATACACATGTCAGCAACGCATCCCTCAATAACGTAAAAAGTCCATTAGATCGGGCTAGGGTAATAGCTAGCTGTTAAATAACGCAGATTCTATTAAAATGCAGGTAACATTCACTCTAAAAAAGTGTCAATTTCAATTCCTGTTAGTTCTCTTAATATTTCTTCTGGAGTATATCCAATAGCGTCAATTCACTTCCTGTATGCTGCCAATCATAATGTCCGGGGATATACATCCATTCCCTACAATCAGTAATGCTTACTGTCTGGTGAATTGAAGTTCCCTTCTTTTTTTAGGGAGTTTAAATCCGAAACTTCCAAATAACCTATGGTTTTTCATAGCACAAATAATGTTATAGTATACGCGAGGATATAGCTAGCCCCCGGAGATTTTTTTGATTTTTCTGGATCAGTAAAAACTTTAATACTGTATTTAATAACTTCTATTAATGCACTATTCAAATTATATATTCGCTTTATGTCCTGTGCGTCTGGGGTCACCCATGTTCGCCATGTAGGTTAAGTGTCCAGCCTAAGCCATTCTTTTTTCATTTTCAGCAGCTTCCTTACTTTCTACGATGATGTGAAGGTGTAATCGTATGTTTTGCTTTGCGGGTTGAAGTTGCTTTCTAATGATCTAATACCTACCAGTTTTTCCTTAGTTCCCTCTGTCCCTTTTTCC
>DATJDT010000277.1:0-7260 GCA_035497275.1 Pedobacter sp. | reverse complement strand
TTTTCGAGCGGCATGGCGAGGCGTTCGGCCAGTTCTTCCGGCGTCGGCTCGCGGCCGATTTCGGCATTTCTATTGTTTGAAAACCAATTGCACTAAAAACAATCGTTGAATTTTCAGGAACTTTTAACGCAAAATTACCACTTGCATCTGTAATTGTACCTAAGCCTTTAACTCCTTTAACTGTTACGGATATACCAGCCATTGGAAGACCAGCGCTATCGTTTACCGTACCAGAGATAGTTATGTCTTTTTGTACAAGCCCCGCTTTAGTAATCGTAATTAAACCTTCGTTTTCAAGAGAAAAGCTTAGGTTGGTACCATTTAGTAATTGTTTTAAAATTTCAGTAACTGGTTTGTTTAATGCACTGATACTCACTTCTTTTTGAAAAGGACCTTCAGTTGGACTATAAACAAATCTGTAGCTACTCTTTTTTTCAATTACTTGTAATGCTCTGTCTAATTGAACTTTTTTCAAGTCGATCGTTACGTTTTCTTGAGCAAAAACGTTTGCCGAAACATTTACACAAGTAATTAATACTATTAAAAATGCAAACTTCATCAGAAAAATGAGTTTTAGAAGTCGCCTAGTGGAAGGTGCTCCTTTGGTTAAGTAAATATTTATCATATTTTTGTTATGGTTAGTTTGATTAAGGCATCTGTTTTATAGGGGATACCTTTAATTGAATTAAAAGACCAATAAATCGTGGGGTAGTGTTCGAGCACTGCCCCTTTTTTATTTTCTTTTTTTGAGGGTTAATTTTTCTTTATTTGGTTATAGTTATTTTTTCTCCTTTCTTTTTATAATTAAAAAATTTAACTTTTTGAAGAGAACTCAATGCTTCAAGTATGTTCTCCTTTTTGAAGGTCGCAGTAAAGCGATATTCTTCTACGGCTTTATCAGTAATTTCAATTTTAACATTAAACCAACGTTCTAATATTGGTTTGGCTTCAGCGAAAGATTTGTTATCTAAAATTAATTTGTTTTGCGACCAAGCTATTTCTACAATGTCATTTTCTTTAGTAGTTAATGAGCCAATAATAATTTTTGGTGCGCTCTCATCTTTCACTAAAAGTTTTTTGACTTGTGGTTGTTTAGGTTCAGGATTGTAGAGATAGGTAATTTTTTGTCCAGCGATTAAGTTGACAACTTTTGCATCTTTTTGATTATTCTTAATGGCTATTTTTCCTCTTACCAAGGTGGTTTGGCCAATTTTTTCATCCGGATATGCTTTGATATTAAAGGCAGTCCCAAGTACGTTTACATCAAATCCAGAAGTATGTACTTTAAAAGGCTTATCATTTTGGTGTTTCACATCAAAATAAGCCTCGCCAATAAGTGTTACATTTCGCGTTGCCTCATTGAAATCACCAGCAACTGCTAAAGAGCTTTCAGAGTTTAGCCAAACTTGGGTTCCATCTTTTAAAGTTATTAGCTTTTTTTCACCCGTTTTAGTCTCAAATTTTGAAGCAGCAATCTCCTGCTTTTTATTTATGTTAACGAAATATAAAACCGACAAGGATGAAATTACAAGAATAGCTGCTGCCCAACGGATGAACGGGGTTATTTTTATAGTCTTTTTTGGGCTATCAACTTTTTGTTTAAGACGTGCGTAAAGTTCATCTTGAATTTGCTCTTTATCGCCCATTTCTGGAACCCATTCATAATCCTTCAATTGGAAATTATCCTTGAAGTTTTCTAAGGTTTCTATTTCGGCAGGCGTACATTTACCCGACTTATACTTTTCGTACAGATTTATAAACTCGTTTACAGACATACATCTAATATTTGGTAGTTTATTACATAGAGACAAAAAATTACATGTACACACATAATTTTTTATTTTTTTTTAAAAATGATACTATAGAACAACTATTTTGTAAAAAAACTTTTACATTTAAAGCCTAGATATAAAGTATGACGAGAAATCTACTTGCAGATAATGAGTTATGGGACAAAATAAAACTTGGTGATAGTAAAGCATTTGACTTACTATTTGAAAGATATTGGTCTGCAATTTATAGTACTGCCTTTATCTATTTAAAAGATCAAGAAACCTGTAAGGAAATCGTTAATGATATCTTTCTAAATATTTGGCAAAAAAGACATGTGCTTGAAATAAACTCCTTTAAGGCATACTTAACTACGGCGGCCAGATATCATGTTTATAAAGTAATTAAAAAAGAAAAGCTAAGTCCCATTCAGCTTATTGAAAATTATAGTGAAATACCTGAATCAAAGAATAGCATTAACCTGGGTGAAGAGAAAATATTTTATCAAGAAATGGAAAACGATATCGATAGTGTTTTGAATACTTTACCTCAAAGATGTCGTGAAATTTTTGTGATGAGCAGAATTAATCATCTGTCTAATCAAGAAATTGCAGACCAGCTGGGAATATCCAAACGTACCGTTGAAAACCAACTCACCCATGCGTTAAAAATTTTACGGTTCTCTTTAAAAGCGATGATTTTTTCAATGCTTTTTTTTCATATTTAGCAACGAACTACTTACCTACTACTTACCTACTACTTATCTACTACTTATCTACTACTTACTTACCACTCTAAAAAAATCAATTAAGTAAAGAATTATTTATTACATTCAAGCAGGTAATAAAAACAGATCATGGAAGAAATTAGATGGGGCATTATTGGATGCGGCGATGTTACAGAAGTTAAAAGTGGACCAGCCTTTAGCAAGGTGCCAAATTCAAAATTAATTGCAGTAATGCGGAGAGATGGCGCTAAAGCTGCCGATTATGCTAAACGACATGGCGTAAAGAAATGGTATTCTCATGCAAGAGAATTAATTAACGATCCTGAAGTAAATGCCGTTTACATAGCTACACCTCCATTACAACATGAAGACTACACAATTCAAGCCCTTGCAGCCGGAAAACCAGTTTATGTAGAAAAACCGATGACTTTGAACGCAGCTGCTGCACAGCGGATGATTAATGCTACTGAGAAATACAAGGGCAAGCTGGTTGTTGCCCATTATAGAAGAGCATAGCCTTTATTCATCAAAATAAAAGAATTGTTAGCACAAAAAATAATTGGTGATATTCGTTTTGTTCAGTTAAAAATGCTCCAGCCTATTAATCCTTCACTCGTTGCACAAACCGAAAACAATTGGAGAATGAACCCTGCAATAGCAGGTGGCGGATTATTTCATGACCTAGCACCCCATCAATTAGATTTAATGAGCTATTATTTTGGACCAGTTAAAAAAGCCTTTGGCCTTGCAACCAAACAACAAAAAAACACAGCCGTTGATGATTTAGTAACTGGCCAAATCCTATTTGAAAACGGAACAATCTTTAATGGCACCTGGTGCTTTTCTGTTTCAGCTCAAGACCAATTGGACATTTGTGAGATCTATGGCAGTAAAGGCAAGATCAGTTTCCCAATGTTTGGTCACAAAATAACTGTTTCGATGGATAATGATCAACAAGATTATATCTTTAATGCCTTAGCGCACGTGCAACAACCTATGATTGAACAAGTAGTTAATTATTTCTTAGGCAAAGGATTAAATCCTTGTAGCGGTGAAGAAGCTCTTATTACCATGAAATTATTAGATGAGTTTACGACAAGAAATTAAATTATGAAAGTAATAATTACCGGCGCAACTGGAATGGCCGGACAAGGCGTATTATTAGAGTGCCTCCAAAATAATGCTGTTACTGAAGTATTAATGGTTAACAGAAAGCAATTGGAAATCATCCACCCAAAGCTGAAAGAGCTTTTAATTCCAGATTTTTTAAAAAGTGAGGAATTTATTCAAGCATTAACGGGATACGATGCTTGTTTCTTTTGTGCAGGGATAAGCTCGGTGGGTATGAAGGAACAAAAGTATACAACCATCACTTATGATACTACGCTTCATTTTGCTAAAACATTAATAGCTGTTAATCCAAACATGGTATTTACTTACATCACTGGTTCGGGTACTGATAGTACTGAAAAGGGTAAAGTTATGTGGGCACGCGTAAAAGGAAAAACTGAAAATGATTTAATGAAACTAGGCTTTAAAGCACAATATAACTTCAGGCCTGGCGCAATGTTAGGTGCGGAAGGGCAAAAAAATGTAAATAAACTTTATGTAATGATTGCAGCCCTGATTAAATTATTTTCTCCAAAAAGTATTATCAGTTTGAATGAGTTAGGCCGTGCCATGATCAATGTAGTACAAAAAGGTTATGCTAAGCAAATTTTAGAAATTAGCGACATTAAGGTATTAGCAAAATAATTTTTAAATTATATGCATTCGTCCAACAAATAGACAATCGATTCGTAATTTTTACCAACAGCTTCTGATAAAGCAATTTCGCAAGTTTTACCACTCGAATAATACCCATTATACTGTGCTTCCTTTACTTCATCAGCCTCGGGCTTAGTTGCTGAGGCGGTTAGTTCTGGAAACATAAAACCTCTATCGCCAGCCATACCACAACAACCAGCTTGTACAGGTATTTTTACTTCATGCGCTAATTGTTGTGCAATGGTTAAAAATTTAGTCTCTAAGCCCATCTTCTGCAACGAACACACTGGATGCAATACAATTTTATCCTTCTTTTTTAAAACGGTTACATTAGGCAACAAATAGTCTTTCACATAATCCACACTGTCTATTATTTTCATTGCGTCGAACTTTTGCTTGTCCTCAGGTGTTAAAGCATGGGCGCAATCTTGCAAGGTTAAAGTACAGGAAGTAATATCTATCACAATAGGCAAAGCTCCATGATTGCTCCATTTCCATAACTTGCTAATCGTATCATTTACGGTATGCTGATAGGCAGCTGTAAAACCTTTAGAAGAAAAGATTTGTCCGCAACAGGTATTTTGGATCTCTGATGGAATCAAAAAGCCTATTCCAGCCTTATTAGAAATACTGATAAAAGTATCGATGATGTTTTTGCGATCGGCTACTGCACCTCCCATTACACGAGAGATACAGGTAGGGTAATATACTACTGCAGGGCTTTGGTTAGAAAAGCTGTGCTTTAAATAGGTAGAAAGGTTTCTAGTGGGTATAATTTGGTTAGACCACAACGGAACTGCTGGAATTACCTTTTTTACCACTTTAGTAAGGTTTACCATTGCATTTTGACCAAATACCTTATTGATTGTTGTAGCAGCATAAATCCCTGTTTTCACTAATTTGGTAACCGGCTTAAAGTTTTTCGCGACCCTTAAGGCAAGTCCGTTTGCAAAACCACTATGGTTTTCCCGTCTCAATCGCTTCACCAATGAGCCTGTATTGATATCAACTGGGCATGCGGTGGCACAGAGTCCGTCAACAGCACAAGTATCCAAACCATCATATTGATATTGGTGTAAAAGTTCTTTATAAGGTAAGGTATCTCCTTTTCTTTTTAATTTCAATAATTCGCGACGTACTACAATTCTGCGACGTGGAGTGAGCGTGATATTTCGGCTAGGACATTTATATTCACAAAAACCACATTCCATACATTTGTCTACCTCCTCTTCTACTTTAGGTAGCTCTTTTAACGCATGCAAGTGGGCATCTTTATCGCTATTGATGATTACGCCTGGGTTTAATAAATTTTGGGGATCTATTACGGCCTTAAGTGCTTTCATAATTTGATAAATCTCCGCTCCCCACTCTGTTTCAACGAATGGAGCCATATTTCTGCCAGTACCATGTTCAGCCTTTAATGCACCCTTGTATTTATCAACAACTAAAGTGACAACCTCTTTTAGAAATACATCATACCTAGCAATTTCTGCCTCCGTATCAAAAGCTTGGGTTACCACAAAGTGAATATTTCCATCTTTAGCATGACCAAATATGATGGCATTAGCGTAGCTATGCTTGATAAAAAGTTCATGTAGATCGAGTATCGCATCACCTAAACGGAATACTGGAACAGCAATATCCTCCAATATAACGGTGGTTCCGGATGCTCTCACTGATCCAACCGAGGGAAACATGCCTTTTCTTACTTTCCATAAAAAGGCTTGTTCGTTAGGGTCTTCTGTAAAAACAGGAATGTCAATTAATGAAAGTTGTGGCGCTACTGTTAAGAAATTAGCAGATTTTACTTTAAGCTCATCAATTGTATTACCTTGGTATTCGACCAACAAAGCAGCTGCCGTATCGGGAAGCGTTTTGATAATGGCTGGAACCCCTTTCATGAGCTCGATAGACCGTAATGAGGCACGATCCATTAGTTCAACTGCTTCGGCACCCGATTCGGTTAAGGGAACAATGGCTTGACACGCGGCATAAATATCAGGAAAATAAAGTAAAGCAGTACTTTTCACAGGGTAATCTGGTACTGTGTTCAATACTGCTTCGGCAATAAAACCTAAAGTTCCTTCGGCACCAACTAAAACATGTGCCAGGATATCAAGTGGATCCTCATAATCGATAAATGCGTTAACCGCATAGCCAACAGTGTTTTTGGTTTTATATTTATGTCTAATGAGTTGAAAAATCTCATTGTTTGCAAATATTTTAGCCCTGATCGCTACTAGCTCATCGTATATTGCTGGACACTCTGCTTTAAACCTTATATAATCGTTTTTATCTTCCGTGCAATAAACTTTACCATTTGGCAAAATAAACTTTACGTATTTGATAGTATGGTAAGAATTTTTACTCACACCGCAACACATACCGCTGGCATTATTAGAGATAATCCCCCCCATCATGGCCGAATTAATACTGGCAGGATCGGGGCCAATCTTACGGCCATATCGTCTGAGCTCTGAATTTACTACTGCTCCTATTATACCGGGCTGAACTCGAACCGTTTCGCCCTTATCTTCTACACGTACAAAATTCCAATGCTGACTTAAATCTACCAATATGCCATCCGAAATAGATTGGCCAGATAAACTTGTTCCAGCTGCACGAAAAGTTACTGGAATTTGATGTAATTGTGAAAATTGAAAGATGGATTTTACCTCCTCCTCCGAAACTGGTTGAACAACTGCTTGTGGACGGAGATAATAAAAACCGGCATCAGATGCATACGAAACCAAATCAATTAACCTAGCTTTAATACGATCCGCAGGGATAATTGTTTCTAATAATTTAGCAATGTTAGGCATGCTCCAAACTTACATAAAATAGTAGAAAGAAGATAGTATATAGTAGCTAGTATTTAGACGCGGTGCAAAACTTTGGATAAGCCTCAACTCATCGTACTAACTACTATATACTAAGCTAATAACCCCTATTTTTGCTCCGGGGCCTTTCCAATCAGATCCATAAATTGATCTAAT
>DATJDT010000276.1:0-1909 GCA_035497275.1 Pedobacter sp. | reverse complement strand
AGGGGTAGTAGGTAGCACATTTAACTATCTTGCTCCTTTATATACGCAAATGATCGAAGCCTTTGAGAATAATGAACTAAAAATAGCTGGAGCGCTCCAACAAAAATCAATCGACTTTATTCGTTTGTTAGGTAAATATGGGGGTATTGCCACTGGCAAAAGTTATATGAAATTAGTAGATTTTGATTTCGGAGGATTTAGGCTACCTGTTAAGAATATGGATGCAGCAACATTTGAACTTTTTAATAGAGACGTTGAGGATCTAAATTTTCAGGTTTTTAAATCGATAAATACACTGAATGAATCCCTGAAGGCCTAAAGAAATCGTATTGTCAAATTATAAGCTGGCAATGTTACCTTTATCTCAAGCCTTTTTTATGAAAAACATTATTTTATATCTTACTTTCTTGATTACTACAATCTTTTCTCCAGAATTATTGGCCCAGAAGGCCTATGTCGACAATATCTCTTGGGATATTGCTGCCCAAATTCCCCCCACCTTCAAACAAGACAAGTCTCTGGGTCTTGCGGGTGCTGTTATTGGAATTTTAGGCCCTAAATTACTAATTGCAGGTGGTACAAATTTTCCTGACCAAATGCCTTGGGATGGCGGTAAAAAGAGTTATTATAATGATGTTTTTTTATATAAGATTAGTGCCCGGGGACTTTTTTTAGATACATCGGATACCCAATTTAAACTTCCTTTTAACTTAGCCTATAGTGCAGTTTGCAGTACTCCTTATGGAATTGTAATTGCTGGCGGAGAAAACGAGAAGGGATTGAGCAAAAAGGTGTTGTTGTTGAATTGGAAAGCTGGCCGACTAACCATCGACTACCTTCCCGACTTGCCGGAAGGTTTAACCAATGGTGCTTTAACGGCTATTGAAAATAAACTGTATTTAGCTGGTGGTGAAGTTGAAGGTGGGGCAACAGATCAATTTCTATCATTAGATCTCAAATCACAAAATGAAGGTTGGAACAAACTTGCTTGCCTTCCGCAGGCCGTTTCTCATACTGTATTATTAAGCAGAGAAGAGAAAGGAGCTCATGAAATATATCTCATTAGCGGTAGAAAGAGAAACATCGGAGATACTAGTACGCTTTATAACGAAATGTATAGCTTCAATGTTAAGCAGCAGGTTTGGCAGGCAAAAAAATCACTTCCATATCCAATATCAGCTGCTACTGGAATTATAAAAGGACAAAGTATATTGATTTTTAGTGGTGATACAGGAGAAACTTTTCACAAAGTAGAAAAACTAATTGCAACTATAGACCTTGAAAAAGATCCTACAAAAAAGGAGGCTTTAAACCAGGAAAAAATTAAGTTGCAGCGTAGTCACCCCGGTTTTAGCAAAACAGTTTTGAAATATGACCTTGTAGCTGGAATTTGGACAACATTGAAAAGCAAGATGCCATATGGTACAGTAACTACCAATGCCGTGTTAGCAAATAACCAAGTAATTGTTGCTGGTGGTGAGATAAGAGCAGGTGTAAGAACACCAAATATTATTGTAGGTAAATTTAAATGAACAAAATGACAGAAACCAAAAGATACGCTTGGGTAGTAGTTGGCCTGCTTTGGGTGGTTGCGCTGCTAAATTACATGGATCGCCAAATGCTATCTACAATGAAACCTGCTATGCAAATTGATATTGCAGACCTACAATCGGCTACAAATTTTGGTTATTTAATGGCTATTTTTTTATGGATTTATGGTTTCATGAGTCCAGTTTCGGGGATTATTGCCGACAAGTTTAATAGAATGTGGTTAATTATTGGAAGCCTATTTGTATGGAGCGTGGTGACTTTTGCCATGGGCTATGCAACCATTCTGCCACTGGATTTGCCACTTGAGCAAAAGCGGACGCTGATAATAAAAAGACAATGGATAATACGGCTATAGTAC
>DATJDT010000275.1:0-1591 GCA_035497275.1 Pedobacter sp. | reverse complement strand
TCGCGGCAGTGTTAGTGGTAAGCATGGGCATCTATTTTACAATAACAAATAAAGCGGTAGAGAGTATAGCCATAGCAGATGTAAATCCCGTTTTTGGAGCAAGAGAAGTTCAATTTGCCAGCTTAATTGAAGAGAAAAAAGACAGTTTACAAATTTACTCAGATGATAACCCTGAACTGTATAATAAATTTATTGCTGATTTAAGTAAGCTAGATGCCGATTATGAGACACTAAAAAAGCAATTGCAAACCAGTCCGAATAGAGAAGCCATTGTAAGAGCAATGATGAAGAACCTTGAGACGAGGTCGAACATCCTTAGTCAACAATTAAATATTATCAATCAAGTCAATCAATATAAAAAGGAGAATATAATATGAAAACTTTAATTTTAAGTCTATGGAGTACGTTGCTACTCATTACACAGGTTAATGCCCAACAGCAACCCGAGCTTGGTGTGGATTCCCCTAGATCTACTTCAACATCGCATAATAGCAATGTTTCTGTAAATACTAGGATCAATGTTCAGGAGGAGGCCGAGGATCCTTTAAAAGTTAAGAAATTTACAAAGACTTTCGGTCTTGATAAAAACGATAAAGTTAGCTTAACAAATCAATATGGTTCTATTACCATTAAAACATGGGACAAAAACGAGATTAAGGTTGATGCTGATATCAAAGCCTACGCAAATACCGATGCTGATGCACAAAAACTATTGGATAATGTATCAATTATAGCCACTAAGACCGGAGACTTAGCTAGCTTTAAAACGGTCATAGAAAACAGCAATAAGAACGGTTGGAATTGGGGAAGTGGGAATAACAACGGGAAAAAGTGGCGTAAGGAGGTTAAGATTCACTTAATTGTTTATATGCCACCTTCAAATTCATTAACCGCTTCTCAAAGCTATGGTAATATTAACCTGAGCGATTTCTCTGGCCCTACTTTATTGAAAGTACAATATGGTAATTTAATAGCTGGCGACTTAAATAACAGTAATAATTACATTGCGGTAGACTATGGCAAAACTGTAGCAAAAAATATAGACCAGGCTAAAATTAGACTTCAATATGGAGGTGGATTAACAATCGCTAGCATTGGCAATTTAGATTTAAACGCCGAGTATACCAATATTAATATTGCTGAACTAAAGGGAAATGCTTCCGGTGCAATACAATACGGAAAATTAAATATTTCCGAGATTTCAACAGGCTGTAAAAGCATTTCTGTAAAAGCAGATTATTCAAACATTAATCTTGGGTTTAATGGTAATTACAATGCGGAGTTTAATGTAGCCACAAATTATGGAGGCTTTAAGTATAGCAGTGCCATTAAAGCCAGGAAAGAAGGCGACGGAGATAAAGGCTGGAGCTCTTCAAAAAAATATACTGGACAAATTGGTAAAGGAGGATCTGCAAAAATTAATATTGATGCAGAGTACGGCTCAGTTAGCTTTAAATAAAAACCAAACAAACAATAACGATTGAGCCTAACACTTTGACAAACTTACAAAGTTTGTCAAAGTGTTAGGCTTTTTTTTATATTCGCAAGATATAATTCTCAACTATGGATTTTTTAGCTACGCCAGAAGCCT
>DATJDT010000274.1:0-2897 GCA_035497275.1 Pedobacter sp. | reverse complement strand
TTAAGAGGAAGGGATATAAAGCGTTATGAGATTCAATATGCTGAATTGTACATTATCGCTACATTTCCAAGTATGAGAATAGATATCGACAAGTATCCAGCAGTAAAGGGACATCTAATGGGGTTTGGATATGATAGGCTTAAGCAAACAGGTGATTTAGGTGCAAGAAAGAAGACTAATAACAAATGGTTTGAAACACAAGATAGTATAGGTTATTGGGACGATTTTAATAGACAGAAAATAATTTGGATTGAACTTACAGATCATCCAAATTTTTCTATTGACTCTAGTGGATACTTTTTGAACAATACTGTTTTTTTTATTTCTGGAAAACAACTTAAATACTTAACTGCATTTCTAAATTCAAAGATATGCGAATGGTACTTTGACAAAATTTGTGCAACTTCTGGAGTTGGGACTCGAAGATGGATAAAGATGTACATTGATCAAATAGCGGTTCCAAAAATCAAGAGAGAGAAAGAGCAAATATTTGATGATTTAATTGATAGTATCATGACAGCAAAGAGAAATGGAGAAAATACTACTAATATTGACGAAATTATTGAAAAGCAAATTTCAGAACTATTTAATTTCAGTGATGTAGAGTTTGATTATATTAAATCATCTACTCTGTAGGCGTGTTTTCAATAAATTTAATCTCCTCATCATTTAAATGATAAAGCTTATATGTAATGCTATTCAATTTTATTTCGAGTTCTTTAATTTGAGCGACAGAATTACTGTTTTGTATTTGAATGGCCAATTGAATAAATTCTTCCTTTTGTATTTCCGATATTTTTGGAATTGGAAATTGTTCGACAAACATCGGTTTAAATTCAAAATATCCACCGTTTCTAGATACCCCAAGGGATTTTATATAATAACTGCTTAGAGTTGAATTTAGGATAGCCAGCAAATATAAATCTTCGGTACAAAAAAAAGCAGAAGGTGCATTTATTAAATAACCACTTTCTATCAAAGTAAATTGACTATTTAAAGCAAGGTTACCCCATCCGATTTTCTGTCTATTAAAATCGTCCATATAAGCACAGTTCCTTAAATTGTAGGGTGTAACTCCTTTATCGGCTCTTTTCTCTAGCTCCCAATAATACTTATCTAAATGATCTTTCACTGCTGGATAATGTATAATGTTTATAGGCTCTAGACCTTTTTCCCTAATGCCATTGTGGGCATTTATTAACCATAAATCCGCAAATTCGTAAGTATACCTTTTAATATCCCTGCCGCGTAAAATCGGTCGAATAATTTCAGCAGATTTTGGATCTTGACTAATTAACTCATCTTTCTTCTTACCGTCAATTATAAATGCTTCGTTGTAGCCCGTCAGAATTCCACGGTAAATATTAATATCCCAATCCTTAAGTGGCGTACCAACAGCTTCTATTTTAGTCTTAATTCTTTGTTCAATGTCACTTAATACTACCCAACTTGCGGCAGTTGCAAATATTGAACTTGATCCGAATTGTCTAACATAATCGCTCATTAACTGCTACTATTAATTGTCTGGTTTAATTTAGACAGCCAAGGATTTAATCAGCTAAAAATAGGCTAACAATTTTTACGGGCGATTTTCAGTTAAATGATGACTCTAAAAATCAAAAAAAATAATATAACTTTGTCTAGTAAAACGCGCCTTGATTCACAAGCTGTCTTAGTGCGCGCTAAAAAATGATTTAAAACCCAACGCTTGGTTGGGTTTTACTTTTTTAAGCAACCTTCTCTTTCCTGTACCCTACAAACTCAGCTATAAAAAATATACCCGAACTTACTGGTTCACAATTAAATTATTTTGAGCTATGATTTACGGTTATATCCGTGTAAGCACCGATAGGCAAACAGTAGAAAATCAACGATACGAAATTAATAACTTCTGCGAACGCCAGGAGGTAGTCGTAAATAAATGGTTTGAAGAAACCATCTCCGGAGCGAAAAGTGTTGACGATCGCCGTCTTGGTAAGCTGCTCAAAAAAATGAAGAAGGATGACATACTTATCTGCTCTGAATTGTCACGGTTAGGTAGAAACTTATTGATGATTATGGGTATTCTGAATGAATGTATGAACAGGGATATTCAGGTGTGGACCATTAAAGATAACTATCGTTTAGGTAGCGATATTAGCTCCAAAGTGTTGGCATTCGCTTTCGGCTTATCTGCCGAAATTGAGCGTAACCTTATTTCGCAACGAACAAAAGAGGCATTGGCTAGGAAGAAAGCAGAGGGGGTAATATTAGGCAGACCCAAGGGGAGAAAATCTGCCAAAACCAAACTGAGCGGGCAAGAGCGCAGAATTAAAGAGCTATTAGATAAGCGTGTTTCTTATAGCGCTATCGGGCGTATTTTGGGAGTACATAGGTTAACTGTTAGTGGCTTTGTGAAGAATAATCAAGAGGCTATGGTGTGAAAACCTTATGTTTCAGGTTTTCTTTACCTTAGATGATATATAATAGTCAATATACATCATCTCAAAACTATGCTACGAGGTTAGTTGTTCTGGTCTCGTAGTGTTACATATTTGGATTCAACAACATGTAGCGTAGCTAAGGAGGAACGGAGGCCAGGATTATAGAGTAAGTATTAACTAATGAGTCACAACGACCAAACGCTACAAAAGGTTTGCTGCATTCTTGCGCCATTGTGGGTTGGTGAGTAAGCAGCGAGCTTTTATATGTGCTAGCCGGGGAGCACAACAGCGTAGGATTAGCAAATTTCTATTTGTAAGGGGATATGAGAAATTTTCATAAATTTGCATTACTCCTATGATGACTGTTGAACAATTTCACAAGCTAAGAAATACGGTATTGTATTTGGCAGCTAGCGTTTATGACCCTACAAAGACGAAGCTACTTAAGCTTTTGTATTTGTGTGAGGAGTGGTC
>DATJDT010000273.1:0-1820 GCA_035497275.1 Pedobacter sp. | reverse complement strand
GTGCAATCCAAGATTTAGACCGTGGCGTTATTGTAGGCAGACGATCATTTGGAAAAGGGCTAGTGCAGGAACAATTTCCTTTTGAGGATGGCTCGGCATTAAATTTAACCATTGCACGCTATTATACCCCATTAGGTCGCAGTATTCAGAAGTCCTATAAAAAAGGTTATGCGGCTTATCAACATGAATTAGAGGATAGATTAAATGATGGTGAGCTAACGGCTAAAATGCCAGTTGCAAAGGATACCGTGCAAAAAGGAACAGCCTATGTAACGGCGGCAGGTAAAAAGGTGTTTAGCGGGGGAGGAATCCAACCAGATGTGTATGTTAAATTGGATACCATAGGCTATAATAAGTTCTATGCAAACTTGGTAACCAAAAAGGTGCTGATCGATTTCGTGTTTAATGTACTGGCCGAAAGATACTCGCCAACTTATTTAGCGCAAAACTTGGGAAGTTTTACCATGAGCGATACTGATTTTAAAGATCTGATCAATTATATCCAAGCTAAGAATATCAAGATAGAGCCAAAGCAATTAGCGGCCTCAAAATCGATTATCTATAACGATGTAAAAGTGATGTTGTGTAAATACCATCTCGGTGATATTGGTTATTACAAAGCCAGTAATCTGACCGACCCAGTCGTGAAAACAGCACTCAATAGTCTGCAGTAGCTCAGCCATGAATATACTCATAGTAGAAAATGAAAAGGGGTTAGCCCTGGAGATGGCTGATTTTTTGGGTAAGGAAGGGTATGTGATAGAGCATGCCTGGAAATACGCAACAGCTTCGGAAAAGATATTTATAAATACCTACGACTTTATCCTATTAGATCTTGGCTTGCCCGATGGCGATGGTTTAGCGTTGTTAGCTCAACTCAAACGGTTAAATGATAGAGATGACGCAGTTATTATTTTAACTGCCAGGGGCGATCTGGATGACCGTATAGGCGGATTAGAGGCTGGGGCAGATGATTATTTAGCCAAGCCTTTTTCGCTCACCGAGCTTTTAGCAAGAATGCACGCTATTATTAGGAGAAAGCATAAGCTCGAGAAAAATGAAGTGAATGTTCATGGTTTTGTATTGGATATTAAAAACCATCAATTAACCCATCAACAACAACGTGTAAATCTGACCCATAAAGAGTTCGAAATTTTTAACTACCTCGTTCTTAATAAGAATAGGGTAATTTCGAGAATAAACCTAACTGAACGCGTTTGGGGTGATATTTTAGAGGTAAATAGTGATTCGAATTTTGTAGACGTTCATGTAAAGAACCTGAGAAAGAAACTGGCTTCTTTTGAAGATATTGGATGGTTTGAAACAGTTCGAAGTATTGGATATAGAATAAATAGCTAATTAAGATGAAACTTCAATTTAAGTTGGCTTTGTACAATACATTAACTAAGGCAGCTATTATTGTTCTTTTAGGGATATTAATTATTGTTTTTATAAAGAATATCTCGGTAAACCATATCCACGCCCGCTTAAAAGAAAAACGGACAAAAATTATTAATCATTTATCGGCACCCGAAATAAGAGACTTTTTAACCAAGCAGGGTAATTATACCGATTACAACTTGCTGAGGGAGGAGTATTTTACACTCAACAAAATTCCGAAAATTGGAAACAGCAAGGTTAGATTTACCACAGAGGAAAGAACGATTGAGGGCGGCAATTTTACTTATGAGATTTTAGTGCAAGACTTTAGTCATAACGGGGAATATTATCATCTCAGTTCGCCGCACCGGTGATCTGAGCCACCGCCGCCTGGTTGATCGACACGCCGACTTCGCTTTGCATCTTGATGACATACTGGC
>DATJDT010000272.1:0-3021 GCA_035497275.1 Pedobacter sp. | reverse complement strand
AAAAAGCATATCATCGATATTCAACTGGCTATTGGTGGCTAAGCGTGGTTTTCCAGTCTGTAAATCGTCGAGATTAGCGCGAACCTGGTCAATCAACCAAACCAACCGTCCGCCTTTCATCACAAAATAATTGATTTTATATTTTTCGGCTTCAGTTAACGCAACTTTAGGGTCTGCAATAAAAAGTAATTTTAAGCTATCCAGGCCCTCTTTGTTAATTACCTTCAAATCTACCCTTCCAACATAAAAACGCTGGCTCAAACTTGTGATCGCATCATACAGCTGAATGTTAGTTGGTTCACCATTACCTTCTGTAAATCCGATTCTTGGATTTTGCCCGGTAAGCAATGTTTGTATAGCTGAAGAAAAAGTATATTCGAGATTTTGAATGGAGTTGGTAATGTTTTCTTCATAGTTGGTTGCCGGCCCGCCAGATTTCTGTAAAAGACTAACTGGCATTGGCCTACCATCAATTTCTATCAAGGCCATCGGGAAAACAATCTTTTGAGCTAAACCCGCATCACTTTTTATATTGACAGCTACCGGTTTAATCCCTATTTCATCCAAATCGTTCAATACTTTATCTTGCTCTCCAACGGTTAATCCCGAAATTGGGTCGATATAAATAAGTTTGATATTAACCTTAGCGTTGCTTTTATAATCTACCAATATATCTTTAGTGGCATTTTGCAGTCGCTTAAAAGCTGAGGGCATTTCTCCAGCCAAAAACACGGTAATAGTGATGTCTTTTTTAGCTTGGCCCAAAATTTCTTTTGTTCGTTCTGTTAAGGTATAGCGCTTTTCTTTGGTAAAATCGAAACGGGTGTAAAAATGCTGTACCAATATGTTTATCAATATTAACAACACTAAAAACCCAAGTATTTTCAGGTAATTATTTTTCTGTATTCCCTGGTTCTTATTCCTTGTTTCTTGCTTCTTATTCCTTTCCCCTACCATCTCCTACCTCCTATTGTGTATTTTGTTAATCCTAAAAACAACGCAATGAAGGTAAGGAAGTAAGCTAAATCCCTTGTATCTAAAACACCTCTGCTCATAGACTGGTAGTGTTCTACAATTCCAAAGTTTACTAGTATTGTTCCAATTTCATCCAGTTCAAATAATTTGCTAAGTGATTCTAGTCCACTGAAAGCGAAAAAACACACGAATACAGCAATAGCGAAAGCCACTACCTGATTTTTAGTCAGCGATGAGGCAAAAATTCCGATAGCTGCAAAAGCGCTACCAAGCAGGCATAAGCCAATGTAGGAACCTACAACAGCCCCAGTATCAATATTGCCTTTTGGCATACCAAGTTGATAAATGCTATAGTAATAAACAAGTGTTGGCATTAAGGCAAAAAGAAGCAAAGCAACAGCAGCCAGATACTTTGCCATGATAATTTGCCAATCACTTATTGGTCGTGTAGCTAACAGTACATAGGTACCTTCTTTTCTTTCTTCAGCAAAAGAACGCATGGTAATTGCAGGAATGAGAAAAATAAATAGGAACGGCACTAGACTAAAAAAACTATTCATCTCCGCATAACCATAATCGAGTATGGATGTGTCAGGAAAGAACCAAAGAAGCAAAGCACAAGCCAGTAGGAATACACCAATGGTGATATAGGCCATTAGTGAATTTAAAAACCCAAATAATTCTCTTTTAAAAACTGCGTACATTTTTTTTAAAAACCAAAGCAATAAGCAGCTCTTAGTCCAACAAACGTATCTTTAGATTTAGCACTCAATGCCCAAGTTTCGTATCTAAGTCCTACGTCGATACTCGATTTTGAAGAAACTTCAAAACTAGAGCCCAAGCCTCCTACATATACAAAAGATGTTGTCCTATTCTCTTCAGTAGTTATCGTTGCTCCGGCCTCAGCTGCAGCATAAAAATTTTCAAGAAAATAGTATTTTGCTCCAGCTTTCACTGGATAATAAACAGAGTTTGGAATTTTACTTCCGTACCATGGCTCATAAATTTCTCTATAAAGCTTTGAAGGCGAAAGAGAAACATAAGCGGCAGAAGCGGTTACCTTAAATTTAGGCAGAACCATATACTCGCCTTGAATGGAGGCTCCATAACCAGCGTTTAGATACTCTGCAGAATTCCCTATTGCATATAAATATTCGCCACCAATACTTACTTTAATTTTTGGATCTTGCTGTAGTGTAAGTGCAGACTGTTGTGCAAGTGTAGAAAAAGTTAAACCTGCAAGTAGCGAGAACGATAATAGAATTTTTTTCATGTACTGTTTGTTTTGTTTATAAGGAAGTATGGTAATATTGTTTTGTAAGTTAACCTTCACTAAAGATTAAATGCATAACCGGCTCTCAAACTAAAAAAGCTAAAGGTAGTATAATTTTTCTCTACTGTATTGAGCGTCCTCGAGCTTGTCCACCCCTCGTACCTAAACCCAATATCAAATTGATTGTTGCTATTTCTACTTTTAATAAAAGAACCAATACCTGGCGACCATACAAAAGCAGTATTGTTGGATGCCGTAGTTGAGTGACCATCTATCACAAATGATGCTCCTAGTTGTCCCTCAAAATAAAAATTCCCTTCTGTATAATATTTTAACCCAGCCTTTATCGGTGCATAAGAAATGGTGGGCTGCCTCGGACCTATGATCTTCTTACCCAAAAAACTGGTTACTGCCCCACTTGCAGTTATAGAGAATTTTTCTGAAAGCCCCACTTCTCCTTTCAAATACCCACCATAACCAATTGGGCTCTGATTAGTAGCGTTACCAGTAGGTAAACTTAGCTCTGGTCCTATTACAATATTTGATCGTTGCGCCTTTACACTCAAAACGAGCAGTAATAGGATCGAGAAAACTTTTAAACTTTTAAGATACATACTAGTTATTGGTCAGTTTTTTAAATATTTCTTCTAAAGACTGTGGCGCATACTTCTCCTTTAACGATAAAAGTGATTCATTCGCTACAATTTTCCCTTTATTAATGATAATGATGTCATCGCAGATCGCTTCCACTTCTTGCATGATGTGGGTAGAGA
>DATJDT010000271.1:0-15765 GCA_035497275.1 Pedobacter sp. | reverse complement strand
CCAAAAACGTTGAAGAGGTTGCTGAACGCTTACAAGACATTGGCATTCAAGCCTTGACGATTCATGGTCGCACAAGGGCACAACTTTACAAGGGAGAAGCCGATTGGACATTGATTAGAGAGATTAAGCGTAATCCACGTGTTAAAATTCCCATTTTTGGAAATGGTGATGTCGATAGTCCGCAGAAAGCTGCCGCTTGGAGAATGGAATATGAAGTTGACGGAATCATGATCGGCAGGGCAGCAATTGGATATCCTTGGATATTTAGAGAAGTGAAACACTTTTTTGAAACCGGAGAGCTAATGGCTGGTCCTACGCTAGAAGAAAGAATAATTGCTTGCAGAACCCATCTTGATAAATCTATTGAATGGAAAGGCCCTAAGGTTGGCGTATTTGAAATGCGCAGGCACTATGCCAATTATTTCAAAGGCCTTCCTGATTTTAAACCATACCGAATGTCGCTTGTCAAAGAAGAGAACATTGCAACAATTCATGAGCTATTGGACGAAGTGGCAGTTAAATACGATCACGTTATGCCTTTTTCAGAAATGGCTTGATTATTGAAATGCATTTCTTAAATTTAAATAATGGTTACTGCTATTACTCAAGGTATAAAGATTTCAGTTGATACCTCTTATGAAGAGGGGTATTCTGATTCGGCCAACGAGCATTTTATGTTTGCTTATCGCATTGAAATACAGAATTTGTCTGATTCTTCGATTCGCTTGATGCGTAGAAAATGGTTAATTTTCGATTCAAACGGTACTCAAAGGGAGGTAGACGGAGAAGGTGTTGTAGGTGAACAGCCCATTATCAACCCGGGAGAATCCTACCAATACGTTTCTGGTTGTAACCTTAAAACCGAAATTGGAAGTATGAAGGGTCATTATCAAATGCTTCGCTTAGATAACGAAACATTGTTTGATGTTGATATTCCAGAGTTTCAATTAATTGCACCCTATAAGCTTAATTAAGTTCTGCTGCTCCAATATTATCAATTAAAAAACGCAACGGCTTAGTTTCTATTTCTTCCAAATAACATCGAAGCATAATAAATTAAATTGGCAAGCGCACCTAATGCTGCAATAACGTAGGTCATCGCTGCCCACCAAAGTGCGTCTTTTGCTTGGGTATTTTCTTCGGCCGTATGCATTACGGTTTGATTATTCCTCAGCCATAATAATGCTCTTCTACTGGCATCAAATTCTACAGGTAGGGTTATGATACTAAACAAAGTGATAAGAACTAAGCCAGCTACTCCAATAGCCAAAACAATTGGATTTCCTGTAAAGCCAATTAAAAGTACCCCAAGTAACAACACCCATTGCAATAAATTAGAGGAAATGCTCACTACTGGTACCATGCTCGATCTAAATTGCAACCAATGATAAGATTTGGCATGTTGAACGGCATGTCCACATTCATGTGCAGCAACAGCAGCTGCGGCAACACTTCTTCCATAATAAACATCTGTGCTTAAATTTACCGTGCGGTCTGTTGGGTTGTAATGATCTGTTAACTGTCCCTCGGTACTCATAATTTTTATATTGTAAATGCCATTATCATACAACATTTTTTCTGCTACTTCTTTTCCCGACATGCCAGAGTTAAGCTGCATTTCGGCATACTGAGAGAATTTACTTCTAAATCGCCACTGTACAAACATGCTTAAAAGCAATACAGGTATAATTAAGATTAAATACGATTCCATTTTTATTCGTGTTTTTTACTCGTAAATCAAAAAGTGTTCCCATATTTAATAGCTGTTAAAAAAATTACAATATATATAACCATGACTAATCATCAATCATATTGGGAAAGGCAAAACTTTTTTGCCGCCGATGTCGTTATTATAGGCAGTGGAATTGTTGGTTTAAATGCAGCCTTAACAATTAAGCAGGGAAGTCCGCAAACAAGTGTATTGGTGCTAGAACGGGGCTTTTTACCCAATGGTGCCAGCACAAAAAATGCTGGTTTTGCTTGCTTTGGAAGCATCTCGGAACTCATAGAACAGGAAAAAGTTTGTGGAACGGATGGCTTATATGAGTTGATTTCGAAACGTTGGAGTGGCCTTTTAAAGCTTAGAGCTTTATTGGGTGATAAAGCTATTTGCTATCAAAATTATGGCGGTTACGAATTATTTCGGCCTAATGAAAATTCTTTGACCCAAGAATGTGTATTAAAATTAAGCCATTTTAATGCCCTAATTGCAGACATTGTTTTGGAAAAAGAAGTATATAGCATTGCTGATAATCAAATTACGTCCTTTGGATTTAAAGATATTACCGCCCTTTTAAAGAACAAACTGGAAGCACAAATTGATCCAGGCAAGATGATGAAAAACCTCCTAACTAAAGTTTGTGCTTTAGGTGTGCTAGTACTAAATACTTGCGAGGTTCATAAGATTAATGAAGAAGAAAAACAAATTATTCTAGAAACTAGTCAGGGTGATTTTAAATGCAAAAAAGTCGTGTTAACTACCAATGCCTTTATCAATAAATTTAGTCCTACCATCAATGTCGTACCTGGCAGGGGGCAGGTGATAATTACCAACCCCATTCCAAATTTGAAGTTAAAGGGTACCTTTCATTACGATAAGGGTTTTTATTATTTTAGAAATGTAGCTAATCGAGTACTTTTAGGAGGGGGCAGAAATTTAGATTTTAAAACCGAAGAAACAACAGAATTTGGTGAGACGGAGAAAGTTCAGACAGCACTCTTACAGCTGTTGCACAATGTCATTTTACCCAATACCGATTTTGAAATTGATCAAAAGTGGAGTGGGATAATGGCTTTTGGTAAAGAATTACATCCAATTGTTAAAGAAATAAAACCAAACATTTTTTGTGCTGTTCGCTGTAACGGTATGGGGATTGCAATTGGCAGTCATACTGGGCAAGAGGTGGGGGAATTGGTATTGAAAAGCCTATAGGACTTACGAAGTTAGGCAGTGCAACCTTCGTAAGTCTACTCAAATACAATCGTTTTATTACCGCTAATAAAAACCCTGTCTTCTAGCACCTGCTCTAGTGCCTTGCTTAATACTGCTTTTTCAATTTCTCTACCTCCAACCGCCATTTGTTTGGCATTTAGGGTGTGGTTTACATGAATTGTTTGCTGACTAATAATCGGTCCTTCGTCTAAATTATTAGTTACAAAATGGGCGGTAGCGCCAATAATTTTAACCCCCCTTTCAAATGCTTGTTTATACGGACTAGCACCAATAAATGCAGGTAAAAAGGAGTGATGGATATTGATTATTTTATGAGGATATTGCTCAATGAATTCTGGAGACAGTATTCTCATAAACTTAGCTAATACAATGTAATCTAACTCGTAATTTGCTAACAATTGGCGGATCTCTTGCTCAAAATCGGCTTTGTTCTTATTTTCATGTGAAACATAAAAAAATGGTACTGCCAATTTTTCGGCAAACTCTTGTAGTGTTGGGTGATTTCCTATAACGCATTTAACAACGGCTCCTAGGGTTTTAAAATGAGCTCTTACTAAAAGATCGGCCAGGCAATGAAATTCTTTAGTTACTAAAACTGCGATATTCTTTTCTTTTTGCGTAACAAGATTAACATTTGCCTCATTGGGTAAAACCGCTATTAATTCTTGTTTTAAAGCGAATTCGTCTGCTATAATTCCGTTGCAAGCTATTCTTGTAAAGAACTTATTTTCTGTTTCGTCCACAAACTCTCGCATCGCAATGATATTAAGTTTATGCATGGCCAAAATCCTAGTAATGTTTGTTACTAAACCAACACTATCTTTACATTGAATAAGAATTAACAAATTGTTCATGTGGTAAATATAATCTCCCTTAACTTATATTTTGTTATTTTGACTAAAAATTTAAAGAATGGAAATAGTTGCTGTCGTTTTATTGTTACTTATCTTATTGGTTCTTTTTATCTTATTGCTGCGCAAACCGCCGGCTTATAAAAACGATGAAACGATCAGTTATTTAAAAGATGAAAAGCAAAAGTTAGCCGACGAATTGAATGACCTACGAGAACGTTTTACTGAGGAGCGAAGTAAACTGATACAAACTGAGGCACTATTAAATCTACAATACGATAAATTTCAGGAACAACAGCAGAGCTTGGAAGGTTTACAGCAAAAATTTACACTGGTTTTTTCAGAAGTAGCTAATAAAATATTGGATGAAAAAACTGCGAAATTCACCGTCCAAAATCAAAGTAATCTGGAAACGATATTAAGTCCGCTAAAAGCAAATATCAAAGCTTTTGAAGAAAAGGTGGATAAAGTATATAAAGATGAGGCCGCGGAAAGAAATCATCTTAAGGGAGTTATATTTCAATTAATGGATCAAAGTAAACAGATCCAAACTGATGCAAATAATTTAACTAAGGCATTAAAAGGCGACAATAAAAAACAAGGAAATTGGGGAGAAGTAATTTTAGAACGTGTATTAGAAAGTTCGGGCCTAGTTAAGGGACGAGAGTATCGTGTCCAGGCAAGCCTTAAGAGCGACGACGGCGCAAAATTGCAACCAGATGTAGTGATTGACCTTCCCGATGAGAAACATTTGATTGTAGACGCTAAAATTAGCTTAGTTGCTTATGAAGAAATGATGAATTCCCCAACAGAAGAGGAAAAGGTTTCAAATTTAAAGCGGCACTTAATTTCTGTAAAATCACATATTGATGGCTTGGCTGGTAAAAATTACCAAAATCTTTATCAAATTAACTCTCCCGACTTTGTTTTACTCTTTATGCCCATAGAGTCTTCTTTTAGTGTTACCGTACAAGCCGATCATGAATTATTTAATTACGCTTGGGATAGGAAAGTTGTGATTGTTAGTCCAACTACCTTATTAGCTACACTTCGCACCATTGCCAGTATTTGGAAAGTAGACAGACAGAATAAAAATGTTTTTGAAATTGCCGAAGAAGCTGGCGCATTATATGATAAGTTTGTAGGTTTCATAACCGATATGGAAAAAATAGGCAAGCATTTAGATCTTTCCCAAAAAGCCCATGAAGAAGCTTTTAAAAAACTACAATATGGCAGTGGAAATTTAATTGGAAAAGTTGAAAAAATTAAGAAGCTAGGTGCAAAAACTAAATCGAATAAGCAGATAGATGCCAGATTTTTGGGAGAGGAGGAATAACATTACTTCCCCTTTGCATACATTTTCAACAGCGTTTGATAAATGCTATTATGAAGTATTGTTAAATGATTTTCCTTTTCAAAAAATTCAAAACTTACTTTTAAGCCTTTAGATTTTAGGAGGCTTTCAGCAAGTTTTTTGGCATCTTCTTTCATTACCTTACCTTCTTCGCCAACGGCGATAAAGACATTGGTATTGCTAATTTTTTGTCTGTTTATCTTATCATCTACCTGGTTTAAAAGCGATTCATTATCCCACCATAAACTTGGGCTCACAATAATGTAATTGTTAAAAACAGGAGCTCTTTTTATTAAAATCTCCGTAGCTAACAAGGCACCAAACGACTGTCCAATAACAGTTTTTGATTCATTAGTCTTAAAATTCTTTTCAACAAAGGGCTGTAATTCTTCAGCTAAAAAGTTAATGAATTTAGCTGAACTACCTGTAGTTGGAAAATCCGTTTTATCTTTTACGATTGTTGTTGGAAAGGTAAAATCTCTTCTTCTATCAACATTTGCAATGCCAACAATAATAGATTTTGGCATTGCTTCAATCATCGTCAAAAACTGAACTAAACCTGTAATGTGTATAAAATCTTCATTTACAGAACCATCTAGCAAATAAATAACTGGGTAAGTCCTTGTCGAATCAGGATGATAACCTTCTGGGGTGTATATGTTTAAAACTCTGTTTTCATTTAATACTTTTGAAGGCAGCTCATATGTTTTTCCTATGATAAGATTGTTTTGAGCCAAACAAAAATTAGCTATTAATAATAACAAGAAAAATAAACTGCCTTTTTTCATATTTAACCTTTAAAAGCATTCCAACCCTGCGCTTTTAATTCATGCGAAACATTTGATTTAGAAATCATATTACATCCAGCATTTTTATCTGTTATGTGTCCAATAATGCTGATATCAATATCATTTTTAAGTTTATGATAATCTGCTTGTTTAATTGTAAATAACAACTCATAATCTTCTCCACCATTAAGCGCGCAAACAGTAGGGTCTAAGCCTAATTCGCGAGCTGTTTCATAGGTCATAGGATCTATTGGAATTTTCTCTTCATACAGCGTACAGCCCTTTTCAGATTGTGTACATATGTGTAAAATTTCTGATGCTAAACCATCAGAAACATCTATCATTGATGTTGGCTTAATCTTCATTTGAGCTAATAGATCAACAATATCTCTTCTTCCCTCTGGCTTTAACTGACGCTCGATAATATAATCTTTACCTTCTAAATCTGGCTGTAATTGTGGATTTTCCAAAAAGATCTGCTTTTCTCTTTCTAAGATTTGCAAACCCACATACGCTCCCCCTAAATCTCCAGAAACACATAATAAATCTCCTTCCTCAGCTCCATTTCTATAACAAATATCTGCAGCATCTGCAAAACCAACACTGGTTACACTAATAACCAATCCCTGTTTACTCGATGAGGTATCACCGCCTATTAGATCAATATTAAACTTATTGCAAGCTAGTTCTATCCCTTTATAAATTTCTTCAACTGCTTCTAATGGAAATTTACTTGATAATCCTATCGATACAGTAATTTGCGTTGCAATACCATTCATGGCATAAATATCACTTAAATTAACCTGAACTGCTTTATATCCAAGATGCATTAAGGGTACGTAAGCTAAATCGAAATGAATTCCTTCTAACAATAAATCTGTTGAAATTAAGGTTTGTTTCCCAGTAAAATCTAATACAGCTGCATCATCTCCAACTCCCTTTATACTACTTTCATGCTGGATTTTGAAATTCGTAGTTAGGTGTTTAATTAAACCAAATTCTCCTAGTTCTGAAATCGCAGTGCGTTCTTTATTCTCAAACATTTCTTTATTTTTTATATTATAATCTTTGGGTCATTGCGAGGTACAAGTTTTTGTCTCTACAAGCCCAATTTTGCAGATATTTCTAACATTCTTTCAATTGGTTTACGCGCCTGAACAATAATATCTGCAGGTACAGTAACTTCTGGTAAACCATTTTTTAGACACAAGTATAATTTTTCTAAGGTATTTCTTTTCATGTAAGGACAATCATTACAAGCACAATTATTATTTGGAGGTGCGGGAATAAATGTTTTATGCGGATTAGCTTTTTCCATTTGGTGAATGATACCACTTTCGGTAGCTACAATAAACTCAGTAGCTTCATTGTTGATACTGTATTTTAACAATCCAGTTGTACTACCAATATAATCGGCCATTTGTAATACTGATTCTTCACATTCAGGATGAGCAATAAATTTCGCATTTGGGTGACGCTCCTTTAACTTCGTAATTTTTTCCCTAGAAAATATTTCATGAACCATACAGGCTCCATTCCACAATACTAAATCTCTACCTGTTTTTTTTGCTACCCAAGCTCCTAGGTTTTTATCAGGCCCAAAAATTATTTTTTGATCCTTTGGTAAGCTTTCCACAATTTGTACAGCGTTTGTTGAGGTACAAACAATATCACTTAATGCTTTAAGTTCGGCGGTACAGTTTACATAAGTAATCACCAAATGATCAGGATATTTCTCTTTAAATTTCTTAAATAGGTGAGGTGGACAACTATCAGCTAACGAACATCCAGCTTTTAAATCTGGTAATAAAACAGTTTTAGATGGTGATAATATTTTAGCAGTCTCCGCCATAAAATGAACTCCTGCGAATACAATTACGTCAGCCTCTGTTTTTGCAGCCTCCTGTGATAATCCTAAACTATCACCAATATAATCTGCAATATCTTGTATATCAGGTTCTTGATAATAGTGTGCCAGGATAATTGCATTTTTTTCCTTTTTTAATTTTTCAATTTCTTCAAATAAATCCAAAGTTGGATCTATTTGTTCTTCTACAAAACCCTTTCTGTTTAATTCTTCTAGGATATCCATGCTCATTTGTATAAAATTTTATTAAGCTATTTTTTTGATGGTGTAAAGGTAACAGCTTTTAACACTTCAATAATTAATAGTTATTTTAAATAAATAGATTCTTATTGTTTATTAGGATGTTGGTATTGTGAATAAGTTATTAATTAAAATAGTAAGATATGAGTTATTAAATACTTACTAACATTGATATGATATTTTTATTTTAAATATCAACTGATTTACAATGGTATACTATTTAGCCTAAAAACTTACCAATATAAAAATGTGTATTGATTAGTGTGTTGTTAAAAGTTGATAAACTATGCAAAGTTGCTTAAAAATAATGTAAAAGATTGTGTCAAATTACGTTTTTACCTTAGCTTTAAACATTCAAAAATAGTTGTTGGTTTAATTTATACATTCCTTCCACATAAATAAGGATGTTATTAACAAGTTTGGATATTATTAAGGTTTAGATGAGAAAAGTTGATTTTTTAGTTATAGGATCTGGTATTGCTGGTTTAAGTTTTGCATTAAAGGCTGCAAAATATGGGAAAGTATTAATTGTTACAAAGTCGAATGAAGACGAATCTAATACTAAATATGCCCAGGGTGGGGTTGCTGTAGTGGTTGATGAGTCTGATTCTTTCGAAGATCATATTCAAGACACTTTAATTGCAGGAGATGGTTTATGTAATGAGGAGATTGTTGAAATTGTAGTTAAAGAAGGACCACAGCGCATTCAGGAGATTATCGATTATGGAATTAATTTCGATAGAAATACTGCAGGTGTTTTTGATTTAGCGAAAGAGGGAGGGCATTCGGCGCACAGAGTACTTCATTATAAAGACATTACTGGTTACGAAATAGAGAATGTACTACTCAAGCAAATTCATGAAAATGAGAATATAGAGATATTAACACATTACTTCTGCCTTGAATTAATTACACAACATCACCTAGGGGTACATGTTGATAAGAGCAGTGAAAATGTGAGTTGCTATGGTATATATGCCTTTAACACAGAGCTTAACGATGTGGAAAAGATTTTAGCCAAGGTAACAGTCATGGCTTCTGGAGGTGCTGGGCATGTATATGCTAATACTACAAATCCGGTAATAGCCACAGGAGATGGAATGGCAATGGTATATCGTGCAAAAGGAAAAGTTAGGAATATGGAATTTATTCAATTTCATCCAACTGCCCTTTATCATCCTGGCGAATACCCTTCATTTTTGATATCCGAAGCTGTTAGAGGTTTTGGAGGAATACTAAAGAGAAGAAATGGCGATGAATTTATGTATGAGTATGATGAACGAGGGTCGTTAGCTCCACGTGATATTGTAGCCCGTGCCATAGATGCGGAAATGAAAAAATCAGGTGACGATTTTGTATATCTAGATATTACTATGCGTAAAAAAGAAGATATTTTAACCCATTTTCCCAATATTTATGCTAAATGTTTGTCGATCGGAATTGATATGACTAAGGATTTTATTCCAGTAACACCAGCTGCACATTATATGTGTGGCGGAATTCTGGTTGATGAATTTGGAAAGTCGTCTATTCATAATTTATATGCTTGTGGGGAGGTTTCTTCAACTGGGTTACATGGTGCGAATAGGTTAGCATCAAATTCATTATTAGAAGCAACTGTTTTTGCACATCGTATTTTTGTTTCTGCTATTGAAAGCTATCAGCATAACATAATACCTGCCGATATTCCTGAGTGGAATGAACAAGGTGTGACGCAATCAAATGAGGACATTTTGGTTACCCATAATCTTCGTGAAACACAGAAGATTATGAGCGATTATGTGGGCATTGTCCGTTCAGATTTTAGATTGGATAGAGCAATGCGAAGGTTGTTTTTATTGTATGAAGAAACGGAAGAATTTTATAAGAAGAATAAAGTATCTGTTAAACTTTGTGAGTTAAGAAATGTAATTCAAGTAGCCTATATGGTTATTAAATCGGCAGTTGCCAGAAAAGAGAGTAGGGGATTACATTATAATACGGATTACCCGCATCATGCTAAAGAGCTCGTTGACACAATTATTTAATAACCCGTCATTGCGAGGTACGAAGCAATCTTAAAGCACAATGCTATTTAGAGATTGCTTCGTACCTCGCAATGACGGAGAAACAATTATACTATGCCAGTTATTTTACCAGTTAAAGAAGTTTATCCTAAATGGGGTGATGAGTGTTTTATTGCTCCTAATGCAACTATTGTAGGTGATGTTGTGATTGGTCACAGTTGTTCAATTTGGTTTAACGCAGTAATTAGGGGAGATGTTAACGCAATTACAATTGGGAATGAAAGCAATATTCAAGACGGGGCAGTTATCCATGCTACTTATTTAAAAGCTTCTACCCATATAGGAAATAGAGTTTCTGTTGGCCACAATGCAATTGTTCATGGTTGCATAGTCAAAGATAATGTGCTGATAGGTATGGGGGCCATTGTAATGGATAATGCTGTGATAGAGGAGTTTTGCATCATTGCAGCGGGCTCGGTTGTACTCGAGCATACTGTATGTGAAACAGGATTTTTATATGCAGGCACACCCGCGAAGAAGATAAAGCCCATTACTGATGAGCAAAGGGCTTTATTAACAAAATTGCCTGATAATTATATCATGTATGCGGGTTGGTTTAATACCTAATTTTTAAGTGGTGGTTTGATGTCTGCGTCTTTTTCTGTTGCGGCTGGTTTTGTAATGGTATCTGTTAACGGAGGTGGTATAGCCCAGGTGAAAATTTGTTCCCAATTAGCCTTTAAAACTATTTCTTGAGGATTATTAAATGTTTTCTCGGGTTGGGTACCCAATGTTAAACTCCCAGTATCCCATTTACCGTTTTTATTGTCGTCATATATGATACGCGTAAAATAAGTAGCCACTTTATAATTGGCAAATTTGATAGTTCTATTTTTAGTGATTACCTCCGTAGCAACAACCGCTTTTTTTTCATTTAGTATCTCTAGTACATAACTTTTTGACGTGTCAGGGACTTCAACTTTTAGTGAAAAGGTACCATAATCATCGGCACTTGCTAACTTAAATGTTTTTTTGAATTCTTTATTCTTCACACCAAATATACCTGTTATCGCACCTTCAGCAAAGATGATATTATAAGAGGCTTTTTTTCGCCATGGGTAGTTAAAATTATAGACCAAGAAGTTCGTACTATCTTTAGTAAGGGTAAAATTTGTTCTTGAAATAGAATCTTCTGTTAATTTTATTTTCGTTACATCAACTTTTTCAATGGGGAAGTTGAATGATAATTTATATGGCCGATAAGGATTATGTGCACCAAGATCCAGATTATCAGTTATTTGCATGGATCGTGTATAGATGTCTTTTTTATCTCTATTGAAGATAACCGTATCTAAAGGTTTGCCTTCATCCTTAACTTCAATTCTAACAGAATCGAATGTGAGATCTTGAAGCCATATTTTAAGGGAATCATTATTCTTATTAAATCGTAATAGTTTCGAATCGTCTATTGATTTTTGATCCAGTACAGTTATGGTTGGCTTAGTAAGTTGTTGATTAAATATCATTGCGATGCTCCCATCGGGATTCAACTTTCTATCAACAATTCTAAATGTTTGTGCCAATTCTTTAAATATGCCAATGTTTACATTGGTCATATTTTTCGTTAAAGTGATAGGTTCTTTTACAAACCCTATTTCATCTGTACGTTGCTGGTATATTTTATCACCGCCGGTTTCCTTTAAAGCGTAGACTTTATAGGTGTCTGTTTTAAGATTTTTTAAAATATATAGGCCGCTACTATCCGTTGAAGTAGAGATGGGTGCTTTCTTTTTGCCGAAAATAGAATCCCTAGAAAGGGGTATGATAAATACAGTTGCATCAATTTCTGGTTTTCCAGTAAGTAAGTTGGTTACCTTGCCGCTAATACTTAGGGAATCTAAAAATGGTCCTGTTGAAAATGCATAGGTTAAGTTCTTTAGGATATTTGATTCATGAATATCTACAATTGCTTTTCCAAAGTTTAAGGTATAGGTTGTATTTCGTTCTAAACTGTCTTGGAAAATAATTTCTAGCTTTTTGCCATCTTTTTTAAGAATAGGAGGGCGCTCTTGTTCTGGCGAGACTGAGAATTCCTTTGCTTCATTTTGAATATTAAAGTATTCATCGAAAGTAATGACGATTTTCTGGCTGTTAAAATTTCTAGTTAGATCTTTTGGCTCCATCTTTAAAACTTTTGGTGGAGTTTTATCTATTGGACCACCCTCTGGATTTTTCATGCTAGCACAGCCGTAAATACAAAGAGTAAGGAGCACAAAGGCTTTTAAATAGCTGCTAAATGATGACGTCGTGTTTTTGCCCATTTATCTCTCGCGTGTTTAATTTTTATATGTTTTGGAACGATTATATTAAAAAACAAAATTAGTTGCTTGAACGGCTTTAAATTGGTTGTTGTTTAACTAATTGTTTTACAATAATTTAAGTGTTATTTAGTTATATGAACCATTAAAACTGATATATCGGAGGGTGATACCCCTGATATGCGGGATGCTTGTCCTAAAGTTCTCGGTTTTATTTTTAATAACTTTTCTCTTGCTTCTTTTGAGAGAGAAAGTAATTTGGTATAATCAAAATCTGGGTTGATAGACTTGTCTTCCATCTTTTGCATTTTATTTACAATTTCATTTTCTTTCTCAAAGTAGCTTTCGTATTTAATTTTAATTTCTGCTTGTTCAATAGTTTCTTTATCGAAGGTATTAAGTAGCTCATTAAAAGAAGGACTTACTTTTCTGATGTCTTCAATTCCAACTTGCGGCCTACTTAATACGTTAAACAACTTAACGTTTTGATTAAGCGTTGCAGTACCTAAGCTTGCTAATAAATCATTGGCACTGTTCATATCGATGCCTTGCTTTTTGGTAAAGGCTACGATTGCGTCAGAGTTTTCTACTTTCTGTTTAACTATTTCTAAGCGTTCGTCGTTAATAAGGCCTAACTGATGAGCAATAGGGGAGAGTCTAATATCTGCATTATCTTGTCTTAGTAATAAACGATGCTCTGCTCTAGAAGTAAACATTCTATAGGGTTCTTCGGTGCCTTTTGTTACTAAGTCGTCTATTAATACACCTATATATGATTCAGATCGCTTCATAATGAGCTCATGCTGGTCATTTACCTTAAGATGAGCGTTAATTCCTGCTATAAAGCCCTGACTAGCAGCCTCTTCATAGCCTGTAGTTCCATTAATTTGGCCTGCAAAGAATAGATTATCAATCAATTTAGTTTCTAATGTTAGCGAAAGCTGGGTAGGCGGAAAATAGTCGTATTCTATGGCATAGCCTGGACGAAACATTTTTGCGTTTTCGAATCCTGGAATTTGTTGCAAGGCTTTATATTGTATATCTTCTGGTAGCGAGGTCGAAAATCCGTTGACATAAATTTCACAAGTGTTCCAACCTTCTGGCTCAACAAATATTTGATGGCGCTCTCTTTCGGCAAATCTATTTATTTTATCTTCGATAGAGGGACAGTATCTAGGGCCAAGTCCTTTGATCCTTCCAGTAAACATTGGCGATTTTTCAAAACCTTCTTTCAGGGTTTCGTGCACTTCGCTATTAGTGTAGGTTATCCAACAGCATCGTTGCTCTGTTGGTCGAACTACATTTGTATAAGAAAAGCGACCAGGGTTTTCATCACCCCATTGTTCTTCCATTTTGGTATAGTCTAACGATCTTCCATCTACCCTTGGAGGGGTTCCGGTTTTCATTCTACCAGCATCAAAACCTAAAGAGGTTAACTGTTCCGTAAGTCCAGTTGCTGCCTTTTCTCCGGTTCTTCCGCCACCGAATTTTTTCTCTCCAATATGTATTAATCCATTTAAAAACGTACCGTTTGTAAGCACTACGCTTTTTGCATTAATTTCTACACCAAGCGCAGTTTTTACGCCAACAACTTTTTTGTTTTTGATTATTAAACTTCCAACCATCTCTTGCCAAAAATCTACGTTGGGTGTTCTTTCTAATGCGAGGCGCCATTCTTCTGCAAATCTTTTTCTATCATTCTGTGCTCTTGGGCTCCACATTGCGGGGCCTTTAGAAAGGTTGAGCATTCTAAATTGCAGGGTAGTTTTATCAGCAATAATACCAGAGTAGCCGCCCATAGCATCAATTTCTCTAACAATCTGTCCTTTGGCTACGCCGCCCATTGCTGGGTTGCAGCTCATTTGGGCAATCGTTTCCATATTCATTGTGATCAACAAAACAGACGAGCCAAGGTTGGCTGCTGCTGCAGCTGCTTCACATCCAGCGTGACCAGCGCCTACTACTATAACATCATATTCTTTAAACATATCTATAGGGTGTTTCACGTGAAACACTAAATTTATTTGTTTTAATTGTAACTATGTTTCACGTGAAACATAGAAGTTTTTCTCAAATCGACTAAAAAGGAATAGAGTTTAGCTAATTTGATTTGTCTGAAAGCTCTACCCAGCGTTCCATTATTTTCTCGAGTTCAATATTTAATTTTTCAATTTGCGCAGACTTCTCTTGGATTTTTTTATAATCGGCAGTGTCTATACTTGCGAGTGATTTAGTTAAATCATCTATTTCGTTTTCTTTCTCAGCAACTGTTTCCTCTATTTCGTCTAGCTCTTTTTGTTCTTTAAAACTTAGCTTTTTACTAGCTTTTGTTACAGGCGCTTCTTCTTTTGGTTTGTTTTTTACAACAGGATTATCTTTAGCGTTGTCTAAACTAATGCGATATTCAGAATAATTCCCGTTATAAATACTTACTCCTCCATCACCCTCCATGATGAATAATTGTTCACTCATTTTATCTAAAAGATATCTATCATGTGAAACTAAAATAAGTACGCCCGGGAAGTTCTCTAGAAATTCTTCAAGCACATTTAAAGTGTCAATATCTAAATCGTTCGTAGGCTCATCTAAAATTAAGAAGTTAGGATTTTGCATTAACACCTTCATTAAGTGTAAACGTTTCTTTTCGCCGCCACTTAATTTTTCAACTAGGCCATGCTGCTTCTTTGGAGGAAACAGAAAAAGTGTGAGTAGGGCCGAAGCAGAAATAGTTTGCCCATCAGCCATCTTAATATATTCGGCATCTGATTTTACGATGTCGATTACACGTTCCTTTTCATTAAAAGCTAAACCACCTTGCTTATAATAACCATATACAGTTGTATCACCTACATCAACCGTTCCTTTTTCTGGTTTAAGAAAGCCCGTAATAATATTTAGTAAAGTAGACTTTCCAGTTCCATTTTTTCCAGCCAAGCCAATTCTATCGCCTCGCTTGAAAACGTAAGAAAAGTTATTGATAATCTTTTTATCATCAAAAGTTTGACCAATTTGATCTAGTTCTAGGATTTTATTGCCTTGACGAGACATTTTAACATTCAGAGTAACCTTTTGATTGTCAGAGCGTTGCTTAGTTTTCTCCTCCAGATCATAAAAGGAATCTATTCTCGATTGAGATTTAGTTGTACGGGCAGCTGGCATGCGCCTCATCCACTCTAATTCTTTCTTCAATAGGTTTTTGTTCTTTTGAAAAGTGCTTTCGTCTGCGGCTTCTCTTTCGGCCTTCTTTTCTAGGAAATAAGCATAATTGCCATTGTAATTATAGATTTTTCCTCTATCTAGTTCAACAATGGTATTGCATACATTGTCTAAAAAATACCGATCATGTGTAACCAATAAAATAGTTTTATTGCCAGAGGTTAATAATTTT
>DATJDT010000270.1:0-5366 GCA_035497275.1 Pedobacter sp. | reverse complement strand
CTACCTACTGCCCCTTTTGTACCTAGAACCAATGCCGAAAGCATGTTTTCATCCCTGCCCCAAAGCATATCATACTTTCCGTCATTGAAATTCTTGCAGGAAAGGAAGTCCATAAAATCTTCATGTGTATATTTTATACCAGCAAAATTGGGAATGGAACCAGCTACCGCGTTTAAAAGTTCAATCATTGGGATATTTGCTCCTGTTAACACGGGGATATGATAGTAATAAAAAGGCATTTTAGGTACTTCTGCAGCAATTTCACCACAAATTTCGGCCAAAACAGTTGCATTTCCGGGTTTAAAATATGAAGGAGCAGTAAAAGAAACTGCATATAACCCAATAGACTCTGCATGTTTAGCAAGTGTTTTACAATCTGCAATGCAAGTACCCCCTAATAAGGTCATTACTTTAAAATCTGCATCATCTTTTGTAGCCTCTGCCCAGGCTTCAGCTATGTGCATCTTTTCTTGCAGCGTGAGAGAAACTCCTTCTCCTGTTGATCCGCAAATAAAAGCACCGGTGACCTTATTATTTTTTAAAAACTGATAATATGCTGGAATTAAAGATGGGTTTATATCTCCATTGGCATGCATAGGTGTAAATGGAGCTGCAATTAAACCGATAAGTGGTTTGAAATTCATACGTTATTCTCTTAGTTAGCTATAAAAAGGCGTAAGCAGTAGGTTTACTACTTACGCTAAATAGAAATTAAATTAAGTTCCTGTATATCCAGGATTTTGATCGCCTTTTAACAATTCATCATTGGTAAGTGTACTCAGATCAATCGGTAATATAATTTTATGGTTTTGTCCTGGTATATTATCTAATACCCCAACCAATGGTAAATCTTTTCTAAATACCAAGGGATTGCCACTTGCATCTTGCATGCGGCGAAGATCCCACCAACGTTTTCCTTCGGCAACAAATTCCTTGCTTCTTTCGGCAAAGATGGCAAGCTCATTTTTTTCGAAAGATCCATTTACAAACTGAGGAGCCGTAGCTGGAGCATATGCTCTATTACGAACTGCCATAATTTCGGCAGTAGGATCTTGACCTTGTTTGTTTTTTACTTCTGCAAGCATTAAAAGGGCTTCAGACAAACGGTAAATAGGATAATCATCCGAAAAATTACGTGCACCTTCTACAATAGTACCTATAAATTTACGCAAATTAGTCGCTCTTATACTGCCTTTATTAAAATTTAGGAAGGTAGCATTAGCTCTTGTATCAGCTGCTTCAAACTGATCATAAGTTTCTATTTTATATTCATAACGAATAATCGTACCCCCGCCATTTACTTGTAAAGGATCAGATGAAGGAATAGCAGCTCCCTTATCATCAACATAACCACTTAAGGGATCTGATACCGCATAGATAAATTGGTTAAAGTTATTTGTGGCTTCGCCAGATTGGTATCTAATCGCAAATATAATTTCATTATTTCCTTTACTTGCACTTATACTGGCCGACTTAAATACATTAGCGAAACTTGGTTGCAAGCTGTATCTCGGAATTACATCTTCCAACGCAGTTCTTGCAATGGCTAAATCTGCTACTGTGGTGGTAGGTGCATTGCCATCTATTTTAACTTTGGCCGACCATAGATATACATCTGCTTTAAGCATTTGTGTAGCAGCTAAAGACCATTGTGCTTTTTGAAATTTAGTGGTATAAACACCAGCGAAGTTAGTTACTGATTTATCTACATCAGCTTTGATAAAATCTAGCGTCTCCTTTTCAGTTTTTGTTCTTGCCAGATACATTTCTGCTGTTGATTTTGGGTTACTGGTTAATACTTTTGGCTCTGTGGCTAAAGGTACCCTACCGTAGGTACGGAACAGATAAAAATAATAGTAAGCTCTCAAGCCATAAGCCTGACCTAAATAATATGATTTATCGGTAGCCGATAGGTAATCAGCCTTTTCAACCTGATAGATGAAATTATTAATATTAAAAATAGAGGTATTGTAAAGACCTGCCCAGCCGCTATATCCTGGGCTAGACTCCCTAATATCCTGATTAATAAAGCCTGCGGAGTTTAAGGACGCCGTGCCAGTAAAACTAGTTCCTGTTCTTAATGTACCTGCTCTTAATTCCCCTAGTCCAAATAAGGTAAATTGATTTCCTCTCAATTGAGAATGTATTCCAATCATAGCTCCATCTACCTGTGCTGGTGTTTTCCAGAAACTTTCACTTGCAAAATAATCTTCAGGTGTTAATTCCAATTTATTACAAGCAGTAAACGTTACGCTTAATGCTAGTGCGGCAAAGCCGATTATAATTTTCTTCATCTTGTTTTAAAATATAAATTGAGCTCCAAAAATAAATGTACGTGGTAATGGATAACCTCCACTGCCAGCCCCATCAATAGCTATACCGCCAGCTTCAGGAGAATATAAGGTTGATTTACTGAAATAGGTAAGATTTTGACCGCTCACAGAAAAATTAACTCCTTGGCTTTTAATTCTTGCTGCAATTTTTGCTGGCAACGAATAAGTTAAATTTATTTCCCTAACCGCTAAATAATCTCCCTTATTGTAAAACATACTAGATGGGCGGAATGTATTGTTTTTAAATAATTGATCGGCCCAATAATAGGTAGGCCATTTAGCATTTGGATTACTCGGCGACCAGGTATCTTTCGTTTCCACAGTAGTGTTAAATGTACCTTGAGCATTACTTAAGAACCAAGCGCGAGGACCATCAATGGCTACAAATCCCAATGCATAATCAAATCTTGCACTTAAGGTTAAAGCCTTCCATTTCACATTCGTACCAAATCCACCCGTCCAACGAGGTACGGTACGTCCCTGATAAACTCTATCAAATGAATTGATAATTCCATCACCATTAACATCTCTCCACATTACATCGCCTAATGCAATTGGAAAATACAAGTTTTTTTGAGCTGCAGGTAACGCATTATATACGTCAGGATGTACTAAAGTTCTAGCGCCTAATAAATCCTTTAATTTTAAAGCATACGAGTCGAGCTGTTCTTTCGTTCTAATAATGCCCTCTGCTTGGTAAGCATAAGCTACATTTGGATCTTGTCCTTCTTGCGTTCCTCCTACCCAAATTAATTCTTTCGTATTAGGATCATATACTTGGAAGCCCCCTTGTCTATTATTAGGCAATCCATTAGAAGGTAATTTTAATACCTTGTTGGCATTATAGGCCGTATTAAAATTAAAACTTATGTTCCACTCTTTATTCCTAAATGCTGCATAATTCAAATCTATTTCAACACCTTGATTTTGCATATCACCGTTATTGGTACTAATTCCTGTAATACCCGCAGTTACCGGGAATGCTAGCGTTGCAATCTTATCGCTGGTAGTTCTGTGATAGTATGCTACTCCTAAATCTAGTCTATTAAATAAGCGAGCGTCGAAACCAACTTCTTTCGTAATTAGTGCTTCCCAACGAAGAGATGGATTAGGCAAGCTGCCTACTATATAACCAATGCTGCTATTATATCTATTTTGTGAATAGTTACCTTGAAGGGTATAAGCTCCAATTCCGTTAATATTTCCAATCGCGCCATAACTACCACGAAGTTTTAAGGTGTTAACAACATTAGTGAGTGATTTAAAGAACTCTTCGTTGTGAATATTCCATCCTACCGAAACGCCTCCATAATTACCCCATCTATTATCTAGCATTCTAGAGTAACCTTCACGTCTAAAATTTCCTGTTATTAAAAACCTGTTATCGAACAGATTAAAAGTGGCACGACTAAAGAATGATAAAATACGTTGACGGGTATGTTGCGTATCAATGCTTCTTCTGTCTTTATCAGTACTGGTTAAAGCTAAATCCATAAAATCATCGGTCGGAGCACCAGATCCTGAAGCTGATAGTCCAGCTGAATAATTATCAGCATACTCAGAGCCTACCATAAAATCAAGTGTGTGACGCTTGGTGATGTTAGCATTGTAATTTAAGGCCGCGTTATATTGCTGATTTATCCCTCTATCATAAGATGCACTCGAATTACGTGTACGGTTATAATTATTCGGACTAGCTAAAAAGTCTTTCGTAAATGCTTCATAAAATCCTTGATCATAAGACAGAGCACCACTTACATTGAACCTCAAGTTGGAGAGGAAGTTTACGGCTAAATCCTGTATCAATACAAATTTTTCAGTATTGTTATTGATGATAAACTTATCATCATTTACCGCCGGATTACCATCTGAAGCATCTCTACCGACCAGTAAATCTCCTTTTTCATTTGTCCCACGCATGGTTGGAGGCGCACCCAAAGCACGAGTTAAATAATTTCCTTCACCGTTTATAGCAGTATTTCTCCATTTTGCTTTTACAAAATTTAATTTCGAAGTTGATATCAACCAAGGTTTTAACTTATATTCTCCATTAAGTACAAAAGATAAGCGGTTGTAATAGGTATTAATAGGCATCCCCTTTTCGTCATAACTACCAATTCCTGCATAATATTTACCATTTTCATTACCACCGCTCATATTCAGGTTATAATCTTGGGTTAAGGCATGAGGTCTTAAAGCATATTGTGTATAATCGAAATTTTTGAAAATTATCTCTTTATTTGTACCATTTGGATCATAGGCTCCAGCAGCATTTGTTTTAACTGGGTCAAACATGGAAAGCCAACCTTTGCTTAGTAACTCCTCGTTATTAGCATTTCTAAACATAGGACTCCACACCGCTCCAGCATTAATATTTCCATCGTAAGGATTACCATTTGCATCTTTGTATAAATTAGCAGTACCAAATGGCCCAGTCGTATTTAATTGACCTAAACGACTTGCATCATAAGAACCTGAAGTTTCGATTGCTTTACGTGACCAATAAAGATATTCCTCACCCGTCAAAAATTCGAATGGAATATTTAATTTATTAATACCAACTTTAGATTTTAGTGAAATACTTGAAGACCCTGTCTTACCTTGCTTGGTTGTTATTAAAATCACTCCATTCGCAGCTCTCGCTCCATAGATCGAGGCTGCTGAAGCATCTTTCAATACCTCGATAGATTCGATATCATCCTGATTGATATCACTTAAACCGCCCCTTACTAAACCATCAACAACAACTAAAGGAGATCCACCGCCTGTAAAAGAAGTACCCCCCCGTAATACAATATTAGGCGTTGCCCCTGGTCGACCACTGGTTTGTTGTACCCTTAAACCTGCAATGGTACCAGCCAATGCTGATCCAGGATTAGAGCGAACGCCTGTTTCTAATACTCTTGCATCTAGTTTTGCTACCGACCCGGTTAAGTTAGATTTCTTAATGGTACCATAGCCAACTACAACCACTTCTTCAAGAGCTTGTTTATCTTCCTCTAAAGTTACGCTGATCGAGGATTGATCGCCAAC
>DATJDT010000269.1:0-7180 GCA_035497275.1 Pedobacter sp. | reverse complement strand
GGACTGACGTACTCAACCTTATTCAAATTTTGGAAGAAAGTGCCGAAGAACGAATGCTTCGTGAACAAACCCATGTAGATTTAAGAACAATGATCCAGCTTTTGCCTGATGAGCAGAAAGAAGTACTCATTATGCGCCATTACGCAGATTTAAGCTTCAAAGAAATTGCTGATCTTACTGATGTAAGTATTAATACGGCTTTAGGACGGATGAGATATGCTTTAAGTAACCTCAGAAAGATGATGAAGGTTAAAGAGGTAACTTATAAAGGTGATTAGCAAACAAAAAAGGAGAAATTTCCTCAAGAATTAAAAAATTTAATTCAGGAAAACATGTATTTAACTTAGAATTACGCGGTTTTAGGTAGTCTTAAGACTAGGTTTTTAGAATTTTATTTGGGCTGATAAAAAAAATATGTATATTCAGTAAAATAAAGCATCATAAACTGCGTTAAGATTTAAACTTAAAATATATTTTTCGCGTATGGTTAAAACCTCTACTTCACCTAATTCTGTAAACTTCTCAAGCCCAGTTCCTGCTGAACAAGCAGTTGAGCCAGCTGAAACGCAAGATGAAATGTTTTACGACAACATCAAACCGAAATTAGATCAACTTATAATGGATCCCTCTAATGAAACCATTGAAAGAATCTTAGCTTACGCTAAACAGAAGTAAATTACACAAATGATTTAAGCTACTACTTTGACAAAGTTCAAAACCTTGTCAAAGTAGTAGCTTTTTTTATATCATAACCTTGCAATAATTCAAATATCTTAGCTAAGGTAAATTTAAAAGGCCTACTTTTGCTTAGTGTTTAAATTACACTAAGACAATGCATAAAAATCTTCTCCCATTAACTCTTGGCGGCCTAGGAATCGGAATTACAGAATTTGTAATGATGGGCTTATTACCTGATATAGCTAAAGATTTAGCTGTAACTATCCCCCAAGCAGGTTATTTAATTTCCGCTTACGCACTTGGAGTTGTTATAGGAGCCCCATTATTGGTTAGTTTAGCTGGGAAATATCCCCCCAAAAAAATATTAATTGCATTAATGGTTCTATTTACTGCATTTAATGCTTTTTCTGCCTTTGCGCCAACATTTAACACCTTATTTATTGCGCGTTTATTATCAGGTTTACCTCATGGTGCATTTTTTGGCGTGGGCTCTGTTGTTGCTAGCAGAATCGCTGAAAAAGGGAAAGCTGCACAAGCAGTTTCACTAATGTTCGCGGGATTAACTGTTGCAAACATTATTGGTGTTCCACTTGGTACTTTTATTGGGCATAATTTTTCTTGGCGTTTTTCATTTGCTATTGTAGTATTTGTTGGCGTAATTACATTATGGAGTATAAAAGCGTTGCTACCAGCATTACCAGCTAGTGAAAATCGGGATTTAAAAAAAGAGTTGGGCTTTTTTAAAAAACAAGAAGCATGGATTATTATCTTAATGATATCGATTGGCACAGGTGGACTATTTACCTGGTATAGCTATATTGCTCCATTGATGACTACCGTAGCTGGATTTTCCGAAAACAATGTCACTTACATATTAATGCTTGCAGGCTTAGGCATGATGGTTGGGAATTTTTTTGGAGGATATCTGGCCGACCGCTTCTCGCCAACCAAATCGGCGCTGAGTCTTTTAATTGCAATGGCAGTTACACTAGTTATTGTCCATTACGTTACTTTTAATCCAGTTTTGGCGCTAATCATGACTTTTGTTACTGGTGCAATAGCATTTTCACTTGCTGCACCTATTCAAATGCTAATGATCAATGCCGCTACAGGATCAGAAATGATTGCAGCTTCTGTCAGTCAAGCAAGTTTTAACATCGGCAATGCCTTGGGTGCATTCTTCGGGGGATTACCTTTAGTATATGGATACGATTATACTTCTCCAGCTGCAGTTGGTGCTGCAATGGCTCTTATTGGTGCTCTATTTGCTCTTTGGTTAATAATGAAGAACAATGCAATGCGGAGATATAGTCTTACTATAAGTAAAGCTTGACACTAGCGTCTTGATACTTATATTTGTAAATGTTAAAAAAAGAAAGGTATCGTCATTTTGTAGACCATTTTGCTACAAAGCAACCAAATGCCGAAACAGAGTTGCATTACAACAACCCATATCAATTATTAGTTGCAGTAATTTTATCTGCTCAATGTACCGATAAAAGAATTAACCAAGTTACGCCAGCCCTCTTTCAACGATTTCCAAACGCAAATTCATTGGCCGAAACCACACCCGATATTGTATTTGACTATATCAGAAGCGTAAGCTACCCTAACAATAAAGCTAAACATCTAGTGGGTATGGCGAAGATGTTGGTTAATGAATTTAATAACCAAGTTCCTGCCAACATTGATCTTTTACAAAAAATGCCAGGTGTTGGCCGAAAAACAGCAAATGTTATCGCTTCAGTAATATATGATGCGCCTGCAATGGCGGTAGATACCCATGTTTTTAGAGTAGCCAATCGGCTCGGATTAACCAAAGGCAAAACCCCCTTAGCTGTTGAAAAAGACTTAGTGAAGAACCTACCTGAGCATACGATAGCAATGGCACATCATTGGTTAATCCTTCATGGAAGATACGTTTGCGTTGCGCGTAGTCCAAAATGCAGCATTTGTGAGCTCACACATTTTTGCCAATATTTTGAGAAGCATTTTAAAACTAAAGAAATTAGCTTAACCGTTGATAAATAAAATTTATTTTTCAAAATATTTGTATTTATCAAAATAAAATTGATATGTTTGCTAAAGTTATTAGTATTTATATTTATTTATTAGCCGATACGCATTATTTATTAGAATCAGATGAAACAGCCAAAAGACATGAATCCAAACACAGAAAAATTAAAAGCTTTACAATTAACTTTAGATAAGTTAGAGAAATCATACGGAAAAGGATCAGTGATGAAACTAGGCGATCAAGCCGTAGAAGCTATTGAATCGATTTCAACAGGTTCTATCAGTTTAGATATCGCTTTAGGCATTGGTGGTGTTCCTAAGGGTCGTGTTATTGAAATCTATGGTCCCGAATCATCTGGTAAAACAACTTTGGCAACCCATATCATTGCTGAAGCCCAAAGAAAAGGTGGTATAGCTGCATTTATTGATGCTGAGCATGCCTTTGATAAGTTTTACGCTAAAAAACTCGGTGTTGATGTTGATAATCTATTGATTTCTCAACCTGACAATGGTGAGCAAGCCTTAGAAATTGCCGATAATTTAATTCGATCAGGTGCGATTGATGTAATCGTGATTGACTCTGTTGCAGCTTTAGTGCCAAAAGCAGAGATCGAAGGTGAAATGGGCGATAGTAGAATGGGGCTTCAAGCACGTCTAATGAGTCAGGCTTTGCGTAAATTAACAGGTACTATTGCTAAAACTGGATGTTGCTGTATTTTCATTAACCAATTACGTGAAAAAATTGGTGTAATGTTTGGCAACCCAGAAACTACAACTGGTGGTAACGCTTTAAAATTCTATGCATCAGTTCGTTTAGATATTAGAAGAACTTCTCAAATTAAAGATTCTGATGAAGTGTCTGGTAACCGTGTTAAAGTTAAAATCGTTAAAAATAAAGTTGCACCACCTTTCCGTATCGCGGAATTTGATATCATGTTTGGAGAAGGTATTTCCAAAACTGGTGAAATTATCGATCTAGGTGTCGACTTCAATATTATCAAAAAAGCAGGTTCTTGGTTCTCTTATGGAGAAACAAAATTAGGCCAAGGAAGAGATGCAGTTAAACAACTACTATTGGATAACCCTGAGCTTTCTGAAGAAATTGAAGCAAAAATTAGAACAGAAGTAACTGGCGAAAAATTAGAAGAAAAAGAAGGATAATTCCGCCCTTTCCTAACCTCGTAGGGTTCTCAATTAAGATACACTACGAGGTTAATAAAACTATAGCTATTTAAAACTCGATGACTTTGGTGATACCTCAGTTGCCGGGTTTAATCTCTCTGGATTAAGGTATTTCTTATCTAATTTTACAATGGAATATGTGGCGATAACTATACCAATCACCAATAATAGTAAGCCTATGTAATTTCTTTTTTTATCTTGTTTAATTACCCATACTAAAAAGACAATTAAAGGAATTAACAACAATCCGAAAAATATAAAACTATTTGCACCCATAATTCTTTAATTTAAAAATTCATTCTCGCCATCGGCGAAATATCCTGCCCAACAAAATCTTTTGCTAAAAACTTGTGATAACCCGCAATAGCAATCATACCTGCATTATCAGTACAATACTGAAATGCCGGGATATAAACATTCCATCCCATACTTTCCTTAGCCTCCATTAACGCATTTCTTAAACCAGAATTAGCAGATACACCTCCAGCTATTGCTATCTCCTTACAATTAAATTGCTTAGCCGCCTTTTTTAATTTGTTCAATAGTATATTAATGATACTATATTGGACAGAAGCACAAATATCGGCTAAATTCTCTTCAATAAATAATGGATTCTCTTTTTGTTTGTCCCTTATAAAATACAATATAGCAGTTTTAAAGCCACTAAAACTGTAATTCAAATCTTGGATTTGAGGAACCGGAAACTTAAAAGCTAATGGATTTCCATTTTGAGCATGCTTATCAATGAGAGGACCTCCCGGATACGGAAGATTTAGCAACTTTGCCGTCTTATCAAAAGCCTCTCCCGCCGCATCATCCAAAGTTTCGCCAACAATTTCCATGTCGAAATAATCCTTTACTAAAACAATTTGCGTATGTCCACCAGAAACTGTCAAGCATAAAAACGGAAACTTGGGCTTAGGATCGTCAATAAAATGAGCCAATATATGCGCTTGCATATGATTAACAGCAATCAACGGTAAATCTAAAGCCAGCGCAAATGATTTGGCAAATGAAACACCTACCAATAAAGCGCCTAATAAACCTGGCCCCTGTGTAAAAGCAACCGCATTAACATCCTTTTTATTAACTTTGGCAATTGTTAGCGCCTGCTGAATTGCTGGCACAATATTTTGCTGATGAACCCTTGATGCCAATTCTGGAATTACTCCTCCATAATTTTCATGAATTGTTTGGTTTGCAATAACATTGGCAGTAATTTTGCCGTTGTTACATATGGCAACAGAAGTTTCGTCACAAGAAGATTCAATAGCAATTATTACTGACACGTTTATTATTAATTAAGATACAAAAATATTAAAAAACTATTAAAAATACTGCTTTGGACTGTTGCATCAATTATATTATTGCTAGCAATCGTAACATTCTCGCTTCAGTTTAAGCCTGTGCAGACTTATGCCGCAAAAAAAGCAGCAGCATATCTCTCAAAAGAACTAAAAACAACTATCACCATTGGAAGTTTATACCTTAAACCCTTTAAATCTTTAGTTCTAGAAGACCTTGTCGTTTTCGACCTCCAAAAAGATACTTTAGCCAATTTTCCAAAATTTAGTGTTGATTTAAACAGGCTGTCTTTAAAAGAACGGATCCTGGATGTAAATACCATACAGATTAATAATGGCTCATTCTATCTAAAAGATTTTCAAGATAAATCTTCCAATTTAGATTTTATCATCGATTACTTTGATTCTGGTGCACCTCCAAAAATTAAAAAGAAAAAATTTCAGTTCTTAATTGATAGAATTATTTTAAACAATATCAATTTTAAATATAAAGATCTTCGAAAAACTAGAGCCGTTAAAGGGATTAATTTTGAAGATATCAGTTTGACTAAGTTAAATGGCATATTTGAAAAGTTAAATACCAAGGGACACATTATTCAGGCAAATATTAAAAACCTAACCTTTAAGGAAAAAAGTGGTTTTTATCTTAAAAATCTAACTGCATTTACAACAGTAGATACGAATGCTATTGAATTGCAGAAGCTGCTATTAATCACCAATAAAACCCATCTTACTGATTATTTTCAAATGAAGTTTTCAAGATTTAGAGACTTCAATGATTTTGAGAACAAAGTACGCATGAAAGCGAACTTTAAAGGAAGCCATATCTCTTCTACAGATATTAGCTATTTTACTCCAGCGTTAAAAAAGATGAAATTAGCCATTGATATAGATGGACAGATTAGCGGTTACGTAAATAATTTAAAAGCTAAGAAACTTTCTATTAGAGCAGGAAAAGCCACCCATGTTAAAGGAGACTTTACTATTAAAGGTTTACCCGATTGGGAACAAACTTTTATGGACATGAAGATTGAAATGGCTGGAACCAATAAAAAGGATCTAGATGAAATATTGGTTGATTTAACCGGGAAACCTTTAGACACCAGCTTAAACATCATCAACAAATTTGGTAATGTAAACTTCAATGGCTCTTTCACCGGTTTTCAGAACGATTTTATTGCCTATGGTGAATTCAAAACTAAGTTAGGCAGAATCAAATCCGATGTTAACTTAAAAATCGATAAAAGTGGAACCCCTTCCTATACGGGGAATGTAAAAACATTTGATTTTAATTTGGGCGAATTGATCGATGAAAAAAGCTTAGGCAAACTTACGTCAGAACTATACGTAAAGGGAAAAGGTACCGAAATTAAGGAACTAACTGAGCAGCTTAAAGGCAATATTGCCTATATAGATTTTAATAAATACCGCTATCGCAATCTAAAAATCAATGGCACTTTTGATAAGAAACTATTCGATGGCAATATTTCGATAAACGATCCGAATGTACAGTTAGCATTTGATGGAAGTGTAAACTTAAACCCTAAATTACCAGCGTTCAAGTTTAATGCAAACATTAAAAATGCGAGATTAAAAACGCTTAATCTGTTAAAAGACTCCATGCTGGTTGACGCTACTTTCAGCACTAATTTTTCGGGCAACAACCTAAACAATATTCAAGGTAATTTACTAATAGAGAAAATTAAGTTAAGAAATAAACAAGGGGTTTACAATGTAGATTCGGTGCAACTTAGTGCAGCTGGATTGGGAATTGACCGAAGCTTAACCATCAATTCTGATATTCTTGACGCGAGCATTAAAGGACAATATGATTTGAATACGATTGTTTCCTATTACAAAGCGATTGCCAAAACCTATATCCCGTCCTTAGATGCTCAAATTATAAAATACAATACGCAAATTTTCAGCTTCAATTTAAAAATAAAAAGATTTGAGCCAATTGCCGAGTTAATTGCTCCAGGTTTAGCGATCGAAGATCA
>DATJDT010000268.1:0-2967 GCA_035497275.1 Pedobacter sp. | reverse complement strand
AAAGGTGGTTTTCATCCATCAACAATAATAGAATTTCCTTGAAAGCATCCATCGAGCATTTAAGCGGTGATCGAAACCGGACGTATAAGATTCTGCAAAGTAATCTGGAGAAATTATCTGATTTGGAGTTTGTTTTTGATAAAACCAGCACACTCGAAAAACAGGAACTTGTAAACCTGGGGTTCGAGCGAAATCTTTACTATCAGGGGGTATGTATCGAACCCCAACTATGATAGATTTACTTTCTCATAACTCCCATATAATGAAGGAGAAAGGGCTACTTATATATGAAAAAAAACGAGGGAATTTTGAAATTCCCCCGCTCAGCGGACCGGACGAGAAATTAGGGCCTGTACATTACCGATTCTTAACTTTACTCCACTTTACTTATCTTAACTGTAATATGCTGTTTATTAATGATTTATAAACAAATCAGCACTTTTACCGCTCTTACCTTTACATAGCTTGGTAGCACTTTTATAGACCAAAAATAGACCAAGGTATGCGACAACCAATTAAATTAATCGTCAGAAAAGGGAAGGTACGAAATGATGGTACCGCCTTAATTTCTTTGCAGTACTGTTATTCTGCGGAGCAACGTGTTGTGTTAAGCACAGGTATAGGAATACCACTTCAATTCTGGAATAGAAAAACCGGAAGAATCTCTAAAGACTTACCATCAACTTATGGGGATGTACAACAACTTGAGGCAGCTATTACTGAAAAGTTACGAAAAGCCGAAGACATGGTAACCTATGCACTAAAGCAAAGGGGTACTTGCCCTATGAAGTTCTTAAAAGAGAACTTCCATTTACAAGAAAATTGGAAACTTGAACAAATGTCCGGTATTGAAAAAAACTTAGACATTTACTTCAACATAGATGATTACGTAAAAAGCAAACAAAGTACGGTAAAGCATTGCACCATTAATGTAATAAATGCAATGAAGGCACATCTAAAGAGTTTTGAATCTTTTAGAAAAGAGCTCATCACTTTTGATTCATTTGATATGGATTTTTATGAAGAATTTATTAAGTACCTCACTTACGATATTGTTCACTTACGGAGAAAGGAAGTAATTAAAGGACTAAGAGTAAACAGTATAGGCAAAACCATTAAGCACCTAAAATCCTTTTTAAAAGATAGAGTGAGAAAGAAGATTATCCCATTTATGGATTTGGGTGATTATAAAGTAATGGAAGAAATAGTGGACGCGGTCTATCTCAACTGGCAAGAATTATCTCTTATATACCACCTTGATTTAACAGCAAATAGTTACCTGGAAAAATACAGGGATTTGTTTGTCTTAGGGTGCCTGACCGGTTTTAGATTTAGTGATTACTCTGACATTAAACCTGAAGAGGTAAGAGACGGCATGTTGTATGTTAATCAAACGAAAACGTTGTCAACGGTTATAGTGCCTTTACGAAATGATGCCAAGAAAATATTAATTGAGAAATATAACATGCAGATGCCGCAGGTAAGTAACCCCAATTTCAATCATTATATCAAGGAAGTAGTTCGGCTTGCAGGAATTGATGAAATGATTAAGATTACCCATAAGCAAGGCAATAAAATAATAGAAGAAACCAGGCCAAAATACAATTGGATAATGTCGCATACTTGCCGGAGGTCATTTTGCACAAATGAATTTCTTGATGGCACACCAACAAACTTAATCATGGCTATCAGCGGACATAAAACAGAGAAGGCATTTAGGAGATATATTAAAGCAGACCAGGTTCAAAAAGCGCACATGATTAAAAAGCTCTGGGATAACAGGCCTGGGTTGTAGAAAATAAATAACACCACACAACTTTTGGCTGACTATAAAAAAATGTACGCAGCCAAAAGCGTCTTAAAAAAACAAGTTTTGGCTGAGTTTAAAAATTTATACTCAGCCAAAACTCGTTTTTCGTAACTTTATAAATAAAAGGATTGATGGAAAAACTAGTTGGTAGGATACAGGAAAAAAAGATTTTAGAAGATGCTCTTGCATCTCCTGAAGCTGAATTAATTGCCATTTATGGCCGCCGGCGGATAGGCAAAACTTTTTTGATAAGATCTGTGTATGAAAAATACATAAAGTTTGAATCCATCGGTGTACACAATGCCACAATGCAGGAACAATTGGAAGGCTTTAGTTTTGCATTAAAAAAAGCTATTGAAAGCCCACTTGATATTGCAGTGCCTAAAACCTGGGTGGCAGCTTTTCATTCATTAGAGAATATGCTTAACCCTATAATTAAAAAAGGAAAAGCAGTAATATTCTTTGATGAATTTCCATGGATGCATACACAAAAATCAAATTTCCTTACAGCCTTTGAACATTTTTGGAATAGCTGGGCATCCAAACATTCCAATCTTACTGTTGTTATTTGTGGATCTGCAGCATCGTGGATGATCCGTAATATCGTAAACAATAAGGGCGGATTGCACAACAGGGTAACCATTCGAATGAGGTTACTGCCATTTACATTAAGTGAAACACAAGCATACTTAAAAAGCCGCTCTGTTAATCTTGATCATTATCAACTTCTGCAACTTTATATGGCTATGGGTGGAGTACCTCAATATTTAAAAGCCGTTCAAAAGGGCGAAAGCGCAACACAAGCAATAGATCGTTTATTTTTCACCAAACATGGGCCATTAAAAGATGAATTTAAAATACTGTATGAATCGTTGTTTGATAATGCAGCCCACCATACAGCAGTCATACGTCTGCTGTATAATGCAGGTAAAGGAATGACAAGAAATGAAATCATCAGAAGTTCTCACCTCAGTTCTGGTGGAACAACTACTAAAGTACTTACCGAACTGGAAGAGTCCGGTTTTGTTGCATCTTATATACCTTTTGATAAAACATCTAAACAACTTGTTTACCGCCTTACAGATGAGTATTCGCTTTTCTACCTGAAGTTTGTTGAAAGAAGCAGGGCAACCGGTGCAGGTACATGGCTGCGTATG
>DATJDT010000267.1:0-13056 GCA_035497275.1 Pedobacter sp. | reverse complement strand
ATAGATTTTAACTTTTAAGCCCTTTTTGTGCGCTTCATCAATGTAGGTCTTCATTTTGGCATGCTCAATAAATGGATAATTAATCCATGGGTTTATAGGTGTTGCATGGTGGATATTCACTACGGTTGCACCAGTTGCCTTAATGCTGTCAATTGCATTGTACTTATGATAAAATCTATTTTCCCATTGAAAATCAGTATTGATTGTATGAAAAGGAGTAATCAATAATGTAAAATTGTAATAGAGCACGTCGCCCTTATTCATTGATCGTTCGCCCGTATAATTGTTAGCTAACATGGAGCTGCCTTTTATTCCAATTTCAACACCCCCTTTATTTTCATTACCCCATGACTTAGGTAATAAAAGAGGTTTTTGTAAATAGAAATTGGTGTTTAAAGGTCTAACATACTGCTCATCACGCAGGCTATACTGTAAACCAGCATTGATGTTTCCTAACCAGGCACCATCTTGATTTTTATTGGCAACATCCCATTTCCATGTTACCTTTTCTGGTCGCTCACCCCCCTTTAAACCAAAACCCATCATATAAGTGGCAGCAGTTTTATTAAAAGGAATATGCATGGTTACATCTTTAAGATCAACGGCCTGTAATGCAGTAACTTTTACGGTATACACCATAAAGCCATCAAATTCCAATGTTCCAGTAACATCCATTACCAAACTATCATTTGCATTTTTTGCCGTCCATTGTACCGTTCCTTCTTCCTTTTTAATGAATTGAACTCCACCATCTTTTAAAATAGAGTTCTTACCATCTGCCTTTTTCACAAAGTGGAAATGAATATTCTCAGACAATAAGTTATTGGGTGTTGAGGTATACTCAGTCATTTCGGGACTAAAAAACGTTTGTATTTGTTTGGGGAAACCATTTTTATCCAATTCTATCTTTCTACCCAGTAAACTAATTGTATTGCCTTCCACCTTTAAAGGAGTATATGGTGCAATTACAGTGTTCTTTTGTGCTAGAGTTGAATTTAGCCATGTTAATCGAGTTTGTTTCCATGGTTCGTTTATGCCATTTTCCTTGCTTAGTTTCGAACTTATTGTAAGTGTTAACCGAATTTTCTGGGCCGGCGCATTTGCGACTTCAACGGTAACCGTTCCGCTATATTTTCCTGCAACAACTGTAGTAGGCACATTTAACAGGCACCATAATGCCTGAACCTTATTTGCTGACACATTCACTATTTTAGTTAAGATATTGCCGTCATAAGTTGTTCCATTTGTATTTAAGCAGGATATTAATTTTGAAGAAATTTTATGTCCTGATTGATCCTTCAGGTCGCTAAATTTTAGATTTACATTTTGCAGATCCTTGGCAGCATAAATACCCAACTGAAAAGAAAAATTCTCCCCTCTTAATGCGCTATCATTAAATGTTTTTTGGGCGCCTTTAAGTATCCACCGTTGTGGTATATCATTTTGCATAATGATTGGATAATTCCTACTTTCTGGAAAAACTAAATATGCCGGTTCTGCATATTTGGCTTTTAAGTTTTTAACTTCTCCAGCAGTTGCAATTACTTCCATCGGAAAAACACTATTAAAAGAATTTATAGATTGTATTTCAATCACCTTAGTATTTACCTCTATCTTATCGGCTTCTATATTCTTGGTATTTTTAGGTTTTAAATAAACTCCTTTAGGGTAATTAGACCGACCTTCATTTTTATACGGCTGATAGTAAATATAGTAAGTACCTGGGCCCGCCTCAGCCTCAAAACAAAACACCCCTCGTTCTTTTGAAATGGATAACGGGTAAACATTTTCCATAACTCTTCCTGTTTTTGCATGATGAACGATGATAGCTTTCAATTCAGGATTTGGGTCGCTCCGTCGCCAATCGATACTAACTTTAGCCAAACCAGATGAACCAGCAAAATTAATTACAGCTCTCTGATTGCCTAATGAGTCAGCATTCCAATCATCTTTTGCGGAAGTATATTTGAGCGTTTGGGCGTTTGCAAAACCTATAGCTTGTAGGAGAAGCATTGTGATAAAAAAACGAAGTTTCATAAATCTATTTTACTAAATTAAACCGTTTGTAAATTTAATTTATTTATTCGTTGTTTAACCAATGCTTTAATTAAAGAATGATTATTACATAAATTTATTAATTTTGGAGCAGCTAAGCTCCAACATGTCCGCTATAACATTCAAAAGGCCCAGATTATTTTTCAAGCATTTAAGGATAACATTTAAATTATTCCAAAAAAATGATCCTTTACGTTTAGCAGGCGCTACAGCTTTCTTTGCTAATTTTGCGCTTCCCCCTATTTTATTAATCCTGATTAGGCTTTTCGGCTTTTTTGTTGACCGAAGAACTTTCGCCACAAGGCTTTTTGATCGCTTGGCAAGCATTTTAGATGAGAGTAGCATTACTCAAATACGTCAGGTTTTAAGAAATATTAGAGGGGTAGATTATAATTGGTGGGCAACTATTTTAAGTTTTGTGTTTTTTATTTTCGTGGCTACGACTTTATTTAGCGTCATTAAGAGCTCTTTAGATCAAATATGGACCATCGGATTAAATGAAAAAATGGGAATTCTGTTTAATCTTAAGTTAAGAGGCCGATCCATGATTATCATTCTACTTGCGGGAATATTATTTTTTGTCGGATTGCTCACAGATAGTATACAAGCATTTATAGGAAGTTACATTAACAATGCAGCACCTACTTTTGGAAAGGTTTTTTTATCAATTTTAAACGAAATACTTTTTATCGTTATAGTTACTACTTGGTTTGCAGTATTATTTAGGTTTTTAACGAATGGAAGACCCACTTGGAAAGCCGCTGTTAAAGGTGGTTTATTAACTGGCATTTTATTTACCTTGGGTAAATATATTTTACGGATTATGCTACCATTAAGCAATATTGGTAATATTTATGGCGCTTCGGGATCTATTGTATTGATTATGCTTTTTGTATTTTATTCATCCTTAATTTTCTATTTTGGGGCCTGTTTTGTAAAAGTGTTAAGTGACACTAGTAAAAAGCATATAAGACCCATAAAGGGTGCATTCCTTTATGAGTTAAAAGAAATAATTAAGGAAGATAAAAATTAATTGGTTTGTAAATCAACCTGCTCAAACCCTTGCATTTCGAAAACTGCCAATTTATTTAACATATTAAAATGTAAAATACCGAAGAAATTAAAGACTCCATTCTTTCCTTTTCCCTCAATACAAATTGTCTCTTTAAGAATTTCTCGCTGTGCTAAATTTGGGTCATTTAACAATACACTTTCGTCCTGTATAATTATATCTTTTGCCTCAATTGCAAATTCTTTTAAGAGCGCTAAAAAACTTTGACCATTTAAGAGTAATTCTTTAAGATTCATATAGCTTAGGATTAATTGATAAAAATTGTGTATCAAATCTTACGCCAAAAAGAAAATGAGAAACCGGTCATATCCCAGCTTGAACAATGAACTGGGATATGACCGGTTTCTCATTTAATAATTGCGTGTTATAAATTTAAAACACTCTAAATCCTACTCCAATTGTATAAATGTTTAATTTTGTTGTTGGATAACCTCCTGCCGAATTAATTTCGGATAAACCCGACTCGTACCTTGCATCAACATTCAGTTTCCCGATATCTAGTCCGACGCCAAATTGCCATCCAATAGAATTATCCTTAAACTTTCCATTGAAAGCCGAAGAGGCGGCCTGACCAAAATTCTGCTCCTCGTCTAGCATCAAGGTAAATACCGGCCCCGTATTTAAACGAAGTCCAATTCCTGCAGCACCAAATTTTGTCCCAATTAATATTGGCACATCTAAACTAGTAAATCTAACACCATTTTCTAATCCACTGGAGGTGACTAAATTTGATTTCTTTCCAGATAGATATGCTTCTGGTTGCAAGTGAATTCCGGCTCCACCTATTCTAGCCCAAATACCTCCATAATAACCAGCTTGATTATCGCTGCTGAAAGTGTCTTTTGTTTTAAATTTCGATAAATTCATCCCCCCTTTTATACCCAATTGAAAAGTTGGCAAACCCTGGCTAAAAGCATAGAAGGTTGATAGGATGAATAGTAATGATAAACTGATCTTTTTCATGACTTGATAATTATATTTAAAAATAAGTATATTTTCAATTGAAAGCGAAATTACGTAGTTTTATACATCTCCCTATTTAGATAAGCCATATTAGCTATACACCATTATGCCCTAATGAGTTTTACGTTCAATATTTATGCCACCCTTTTAATAATCTTTGGGTCAGTAACCATTGCATTGGCATTTTTTATTTATCGAAAAGGAGGAAACGCCGTTCGCTGGTTCAGCTTAATGATGTTTTCGAACGCTATCTGGTCTATAGCTTATGGTTTTGAATTAGCAAGTGCTGATATTTCTCAAATCAAAATTTTACTGAATGTCGAATATATCGGCATTGCTACAGTACCCCTTAACTGGTTTTTATTTTGTCTACATTTTAGTGGAAATGAAAGTTGGTATAAAAAGCCTTTAAACCTAATTACCATTCTGTTTATTCCAATTGTCACCATTATAATGGTTTGGACTAACTCATACCACCATTTGCATTATGCTAGTGCAAAAATGGCTACTGACACTCCATTCCCCATGATTGATCTCAAGCCCGGAATTTGGTATCGGATTTTTACCATTTATTTTTATTTGATAATGGCATGTGGTTGTTTTTTGTTAGGAATAAAATTCCGGAAATCAGACCCAATTTTTAGAAAACAGAATTATAGTTTAATCATTGCAGCGGCAATTCCCTGGATTGCAAATGTTGCTTATCTTCTAGGAATAAGACCTTTGGGCTTTGTAGATATGACACCTTTTGCTTTCGTCATTACAAGCTTCTTGATCTTAATAGGCATCTATAAATTCAAATTATTTGATATAATCCCCTTAGCAAGGGAAAAGGTATTAGAACTAATGCAGGATGGCTTTTTTGTGCTAGATAAAGACTATAGAATAATTGATTATAATCAATCTATAAAAAGATATATCAACTATACACCCAACGTAAAATTAATCGGGTGCAGTTTGGAACAACTATTACCCAATCAGCCTAATTTTCTAAAAATGTTGAATACGCATTCGCCAGGTAAAATTGAGCTAGATGTATGGGTTAACGAACAAATCTTATCATTAGAAGCTGATATTATATTCTTAGACGACAACAAAATAAATAATGATTTCATTATCATTAAGCTGCAAGATCTTACTACCTACAAAAAAGAAGCTATTCGATCAAGGGAACAATCCCAAGAATTAGAGCGATTAAATCAGCTTAAAGACAGAATATTTTCCATCATCGCACATGATTTGAGGGGACCACTGGTTAATCTCTCTGAGGTTTTAAAGATGATTGCCAATAACCAGATTAGTAATACTGAATTTAAGAACATCTCTCCTACTTTAAGCAAAGACATTATTTACACCACCGATTTATTAGAGAACATTTTGCATTGGTCTAGAAGCCAATTAAAAGGCTATGGAATCAATAAAGAAGTATTTAACATCAGGAATTTAATTCTCAACGAGATTAATTATCACTTACCAGCGGCAGAACTTAAAAAAATTAAAATTATACATGATGTATTTCCTAGCGAGATGGCTTATGCGGATATTTTGATGATTCAAATTGTAATTAGAAATATCATCAACAATGCGATTAAGTTTTGTAACGTAGACAGTGAAATAAATATCACCGCTAAGTATCAAAAAAATAAAACAATGTTAGTGTGTATTGAAGACAATGGCGTTGGAATTAAAAAAGAAATAATGGCGCGGCTTTTTAAAGACGAAAATATAACCACAAGAGGAACTTTAAATGAAAAAGGTACTGGATTAGGTTTAATTGTGTGTAGAGATTTTATGAAACGAAATGATGGCGATATTACCGTTACTAGTACCGAAGGGAAAGGGGCAAAATTCTGTCTTACTTTACCAATAGATAATATGAACTGATGTTGGTCAAGTTGTTCATTTTCGACAATCAAAATACTTGAAAACTTATTTAATGGTAAGTTTATTTATTGCTTAGTTTCAATTAATTAAAAATTATCGCTAATGCTTTAAAATATTAACCTCTCAAATGGCTTTTTCTTTTAATCCGTATGCTTTTATACTGATATTTTTCGGTATGGTAACCTGTGTGCTGTCAGGTTTCATTTATAAAAGAGGGGGAAATGCATTTAAATGGTTTATATTGATGATGTTATCAAATGCTATTTGGGCTATTCCATATGGTTTAGAGTTAGCCAGTACATCAATTAAACAGATCAAGTTTTTTATCTGCATGGAGTATATCGGGATTGGTGCACTCCCGGTTTGCTGGTTTATTTTTTGCCTAAATTTCTGTGGTAAAGAAGCTTGGCTTAAAAATCGAAAAAATTTAGGCTTACTGCTCTTCTTTCCAGTTGTTACCTTGTTAATGGTATGGACCAACACCTACCACCACCTGCACTATGAGCGTATTATTATCGGAACTACAGGTCCATTTCCAATTGCCAACACCGAACCGGGACTATGGTACTTTATTTTTACGCTATATTTTTATTCTCTATTAACTTTTGGCTGTTATTTAATATTTATAAAATTTAGAAAATCAGACCCAATCTTCCAAAAGCAAAATTATGCGATTATCATTGCCATTTTTATACCATGGATAACCAATTTTACCTTTTTACTTGGCTTTAAACCATTGGGCGAAATAAATGGAACTCCTTATGCCTTTATGGCTACTACATCTTTAGTCTTATTGGGTATCTATAGGTTTAAGCTTTTTGATATTCTGCCAATTGCAAGAGAAAAAGTATTAGAATTAATGCAGGACGGTTTTTTTGTATTAGATCAGCAACATCGAATTATCGATTATAATAAATCAATCTTAAAATACATCGATCTTCCAATTGGTAAAAAGCTAAATGGGGCAAGTTTAAATGAATTGTTTCCAAACCAGCAATTTTTCTTTGATCGAATTAAAAAACATGAATCAGGTAAAATAGAATTGGACATTATGCGAAATGGTGATCATATTTATTTGATAGCAGATATACTTTTTCTGAATGACAACAAAATAAATAATGATTTCAGTATTATTAAATTACAGGATTTAACTTCATTCAAAAAAGACGCACTTAGAGCAGGCCAGCAGGCTACTGAGCTGAAAAGGTTAAATCAACTGAAGGATAGAATTTTCTCAATTATTGCACACGACTTAAGAGCTCCCCTGGTAAATATCTCTGAGATTTTAAAAATGGTTGGTAATGACCAAATTACTATTGACGAATTTAAGGCGATTGCGCCAAACTTTAATAAAGACATAATTTATACGACCGAGCTGTTAGAAAACATCTTGCATTGGTCGAGAAGTCAACTAATAGGCTTTGGAATTAAAAAAGAAGCGTTTAATTTAAAAAATTTAATTATCAGCGAAGTTAATTACCACTTACCTGCTGCCAACTTTAAAAAGGTTAAAATTAATTATGGCACCTTCCCTACCGAAAAAGTTTATGCTGATATCATCATGGTGCAGATGGTAATTAGAAATCTTATTACAAATGGCATCAAGTATTGTAACCAGCATAACGAAATCAACATAGAAATTACCTGTTTAAAACATAAAAACATCCTAATCAAGATAAGCGATAACGGTATAGGCATTTCTCAAGAAATTTTTGAAAAGCTCTTTAAAGATGAAAATATCTCTACGCGTGGCACTTTAAATGAAAAGGGCACTGGGTTGGGATTATTAATCTGTAAGGACTTTATGGAGCGTAATAACGGCTCTATTCATGTAGAAAGTACCGAAGGAAAAGGAACTATATTTTCCTTATTGTTACCTGCCGACAAAGCGAAAACTAGGTAGAACTATGGCCTGTAATATCATTAATTGCCTGTTGTTCTTTTAAGGCATCCACATTATTCTTATTACCAAAATTCTGGGTTTTGTCTGCAAAATAAGCTAAAATATCACGTATTGAATCTAAATTATCAGCAACCCTTTGATGCATATCTGGCAAATCTTTGTCTAATTTTTTATCCCCAAGATCAATATTATCAACCTCAATTTTTCCTAGCTTCTGAATAATTGCCTGCTGCGAATGTTGTAAGTCTTCTAACTCTCTAACAATCTTTTCCATCAATTCAAACTTCTTTAAGGTATCCATAAACTTTTAATTTAAATAGTTTCTCAGTTAACAACGACCGATATAACTGAAAAGTTTTAAATAATTGAGATTTCATTTGGAAGTTAATCTTATAACTAATACCTTAGTTGTAAGATATTCAATTATGAAAAGCACGTTAACACTCCTTTTATCACTTCTATTTTTCCAATATGTAAATGCGCAAGAAGCTGTTAATTATGACAAGGAGAAGCTGTTAGATTTTTATCAATCTCAGCGTTATGCTGATGCTGCACAATACTTACAAACAGTTTACCCGGAAGACACGCAAGACATTAAGGCCTTAAACCAAATAGGGTATTGTTTTATGATGGCAGGTAAATTACCTGAGGCAGAAAAGAACTACCTTAAAATAATTAATCAAACACCAAATTCGGTACCTGTGCTTTTTAGTTTAGCGAATATCAATATAAGAAGAGGAAATGAGATAAAGGCCAGAGGCTATTTAGAGCATATTATCAAGATAGATAGCACTAATTTTAATGTTTATAAACGGTTGGCTGATTTATATAATGAGCCTACTGACAGCATGAAAATTATTTACCTGGTTAAAGCGAATAAAATTAATCCGGTAGAAGCTGATGTGGCTTTTGATTTAGCCAAAGCTTATAAATCGTTGAAGAAGTATGAACCTGCTTACGAAATATTGTCAAAAGCAATAGCAGCTGATACTGGACACTTGATTTTACAACAAGCCAAATTACCTATCGCCATACAGCTTAAAAAGTACAACGAAGTAATTGAAACTGGCGAAAAGCTTTTAACTGGAGGCCTAGATGCAAATGTGGCCAAAGAAGTGGGAATGGCTTATTTTTACCTTAAAAATTACGAAAAAGCAATTTCTTATTATAAAATGCTTGAAATATTGAATGCACAAAGCGAGAGTACCTTATATTATACCTCTTTATCTTACAGAAATTTAAATAACTATAAGTTAGCTTCCGAATATGCAAAACAAACTATCGAAGAAGCAATATCTCCTAATACTTCAAGCTATTATCTTTTATTGGGAGGTATATATGAGGTTGACCATCAATTAACCAATGCAGTTGCTGCTTATAAAAAAGGTTTAACTTTTAAAGAAAATGGAAATATTTTCTACCGATTAGGAATATTATATGATTTTAAGTTAAACCAGAAGAAAACTGCGTTAACTTATTACAATCGCTACTTAAAAAGCAAACCAGATCCGTCGGTAGACCAGGAGCAGATTAGTTATGCCCAAGCGAGGTTAAAAGAAGCTAAAAAGTAACCCTAAGAACTTACGAAGTTATTTGTGTGTCTATGATTCAAAAATGGGCTTCGCATCTGTCCAAAAGCGATTTAATGCAACAATTCGGGGCTTTAAAAATGAAATAAGACCTGGCCAATTATTTTGATCAAAAACATTCATCTGATTGATTGATTTAGAAATCGTACTTAATTGAACACCATACTCATTAACAGCATTCGGCTCCCATTCCCATTCTTCGCCTAAGGCCTCAGTAAGCAACGGTTTAAGGGCTTTAAATTGTTCGAAGTGCTGGTTTCTAATTTCTTTATCTGGGTGCGTAATATGAATGGCAATTACTGCTTCCTTTTGCGAGGCATCCATTCTAAAAAGTATATGTTTAACTCCAGTTTTATAATTAACCCAATTAATGGTCAAGCCTTCGGCCGATGGTATTGGCTTCATATACTTGCCAAATGCTATCCAAAACTGTTGGCGGAGCTTAGAAGCCTCTTCTTTACTATACATTTATCTTTACCGCTTGTTCCTTATTCTTAGCTCTTTATCTTTCCTTTATCCCTACTCTTTCTTCTCCTTAATCTTTTCTCCCCATTAACCTAGCAACATATTTTCCAATAATATCAAACTCGAGATTAACTGTATCGCCAACCATAACCTGGTGCAAATTGGTGTTTTCGTGCGTGTAAGGAATAATAAAAACAGAAAACTCATCGGTAGTTGAATTTACCACTGTTAAGCTAATTCCATTAACACAAATAGATCCTTTTTCTACCGTAACGTTTCCAAGTGAAGGGTCATACTTAAAACGATACTCCCAACTTCCATCTAATTCGGTCACTAAGATACATTGTGCTGTCTGATCAACGTGTCCTTGCACAATATGGCCATCTAAACGGGCATTCATTTGCATGCATCGCTCCAAATTAACTTTATCAGCTACTTTTAGATGAGCTAGATTAGATTTTGCTAAAGTTTCTGCAATTGCTGTAACGGTATGCGTACTGTCGTCAACTTTAACAACGGTTAAACAAACTCCATTATGTGCTACACTCTGATCGATCTTTAAAGCTGAACTAATAGCTGAAGCTATCGTAAAATGAACATTAGTTCCTTCAGTTTCAATCCTATTAATTTCGCCAAGCGTTTCTATAATCCCCGTAAACATTAATTATATTTTTTTCTATTTTTAAACCAATTACTTTTTTGCGCTGTTTCTTCAACATAAGAGGATGCTTTTTGATCTTTCAATAATTGTATCGTCGTAATAGCTGCCAACAAAGCTTCTTCTTCATTGCTGCTATTTAAACTATTAGCATTAAAATATTTACTAACAAAATGAGTGTCAAATTTCCCTGTGGTAAAGGCAACATGCTGCATTACAAATTTACCAAAGCCCAAGGTAGTTTGTATGCCAGTAATGTCATATTCATCAATGGCCCTGATCATTCTTTCAATGGCTTCTTCCCTATTTGCTCCGTAGGTAATCAATTTGGCAATCATTGGATCGTAATAAATAGGAATTTCCATTCCTTCCTCAAAGCCATCATCTACCCTAACACCATTCCCTTTTGGGGTTTTATAGGTTTGTAAAGTACCTATATCTGGTAAAAAATTATTCAATGGATCTTCTGCATAAACCCTAAGTTCAATTGCATGGCCATTTATTTTTAAAGCCTCTTGCTTAATAGAAATCGCTTCACCTCGAGCAATCTTAATCTGTTCTTTAACCAAATCTAATCCTGTAATCATTTCTGTAACAGGATGTTCAACCTGCAAACGAGTATTCATTTCTAAGAAGAAAAAGTCAAGGTTTTCATCCAAAATAAACTCTACTGTTCCCGCCCCAACATAGTTTACTGCACGGGCAACATCTACTGCACACTTACCCATTTTAGCTCTAATTTCCTCAGTTAGCACAGCTGATGGAGCTTCTTCAATTACTTTTTGATGCCTGCGTTGTATAGAACATTCTCGTTCAAAAAGATGAATAATATTGCCATGGGTATCTCCTAAAACTTGTATTTCAATATGACGTGGCGATGTTACATAGCGTTCTATAAATACTGATCCATCGCCAAATGCAGAAGTGGCTTCGCTCACCGCTAAATGCATCTGCTCTTCAAAATCAGCCGAATTCTCTACTATCCTCATCCCTTTTCCTCCGCCACCTGCGGCAGCTTTTATCAAAATTGGAAATCCAACTTCAATCGCTCTTTGTTTCGCCTCCTCAATATCCGTTATAGCTTCCTCTGTTCCAGGTACCATGGGGATACCATATTTTAATGCCGCAGCTTTAGCAGCTAATTTATTTCCCATTATTTCCATAGCCTCTGGGGTTGGACCGATTAAAATCAATCCCGCGGCCATTACGTCCCTTGCAAAAGAAGCATTCTCTGATAAAAATCCATAACCAGGATGAATGGCTTCTGCCCCAGTTTGCTTACAAGCTTCAATGATATTACTGCCAACTAAATACGACTGGTTAGATGCTGCTGGACCTATACAGATCGCCTCATCTGCATAACGCACGTGAAGCGCAGTCCTGTCGGCCTCGGAATAAACGGCTACCGTTTTTATCCCCATTTCTCTTGCAGATCGCATAATTCTTAAGGCAATTTCTCCGCGATTGGCAACCAATATCTTTGAAATGGGAAATCCGGTACCGACTGGGTCGAAATCTTGGCTATGAGACATCATTAGCTATACGTGTAAGGTTGAAATTGCTTGTATTGTTTGGTCTACCATGCTCGGAGAGATATCTAAATGGGTTACAAATCTAATTGTTTGCGCGGAAGTAGTGTTACATAAAATGCCTTTTTGCTCTAATTGCTTTACAATGTTTTCCGCTTTTAAGTCTTTAGCTACATCAAAAAGAACAATATTGGTTTCTACTGGCATTACCGAACTTACAAAACTCGCTTCATTTAATGATTCGGCGATTGCTTTTGCATGGCCATGATCTTCAGCTAATCGGCTCACATGATGATCAAGTGCATAAATTCCTGCTGCAGCCAAAAAACCTGCCTGACGCATCCCTCCTCCTAAGACCTTTCTTATTCTCCGTGCCTTTTTGATGGTTTCTTTTGAAGCCAAAAGTACCGATCCAACTGGAGCTCCCAAGCCTTTCGACAAACATACCGAGATGCCATCGAAGTATTTGCCATAGGCAGAAGCCTTATCGCCGGTAGCAACTAAGGCATTAAAAATTCTCGCTCCATCCAAATGTAACTTGATGCCCTTAATAGCACAGAGATGATGAATAGGTTCAATATCAGTTAATTTATAACATTTTCCCCCACCCTTATTTACGGTATTTTCTAAAACTACCAAACTCGAATTTGGATAATGGATATTATCTGCATTAATCTCGGGTTCAATTAGCTCTGGAGTTAAAATTCCCCTTTCTCCATATAGCAAACGAACTGAAGCCAAAGAATTATAGGCGATTCCACCACCTTCATAGCGATAAACATGGGCAGTTTGATCACATATTACCTCGTCCATTGGTTGCGTATAACATTTAATCGCAATCTGATTGCTCATTGTACCAGATGGACAAAACATTGCTGCTTCCATATTAAATAGGCCGGCAAGTTTTTCCTCTAAAGTATTTACCGTTTCATCCTCCC
>DATJDT010000266.1:0-4270 GCA_035497275.1 Pedobacter sp. | reverse complement strand
GAGGTCCAGGTAGTCCATTCGATGGCGTGAATTCAAAATGGGAGCATGATTTCTTCAACCTACTTGATGAGATTGAAGATTTTAATAGTCATAACGAGCTTAAAAAGTATGGCTTCTTAATTTGCCATTCCTTTCAACTCGCTTGCAGGAAATACGGTTTAGGCAAGGTAACTCAGCGTAAATCCAATGCATTCGGCATTTTCCCCATCAGTTTAACTGAAGATGGAGAAAGGGAAGCCATTTTTAATGGGTTACCAAATCCTTTTTATGCTGTGGATAGTAGGGATTGGCAGGTTATTCAACCCAATCTTGAAGATTTTATGGCAAAGGGTGCAAAAATTTTAGCCCTCGAAAAGGAACGTCCACATGTAGCATTGGAGCGCTGCGTAATGGCTATTCGTTTTTCTGAACAGCTGATAGGCACGCAATTTCATCCTGAGGCCGACCCCATTGGAATGAAAATGTATTTGCTTCAAGATGAAAAAAAAGCCGCCATCATTAAAAACCATGGGAAAGACAAATATGTAGATATGTTAGGTAGTTTGGATGATATTGGTCGGATTACTTTAACTCAAAGTGTTATTTTGCCAAATTTTTTAGACCAAGCTATCTACACTTTACAGGAAGCATAAATTCAATTCTCAACAAAATTGCCATCCAACGCATAGCGACGGATCTTAATATGTAAATAATATGATTCCAAAATATCGCCGATCTTTTAATGCCAATTTTACTGATGATCGATATCATCAGCTTGTTGAGGATTTAGCAATAGGCTATCCGCCTATTCCATTTCGAGTTGCCGAGACGCCAATTTTTATTCCACAAGCTTTAAGAGAGAAATTGATAGCGGCTGGTGAGGAAATTATTGCCCTTATAAAACAGGATAACTTCAAAGATCTTACGCAAAAAGCAATTCCAGTCCAATGGAATGTTAAAAATGAAACTGGTAACCCTCACTTTTTAACTTTCGATTACGGTTTATGTAAAGATGAAAACGGAGAGGTTACTCCTATGTTAATTGAGATGCAGGGATTCCCTTCACTATATGGATTTCAGTCGCATTTAGCCAATACTTTTAAAGCGGTTTATCGTCTTGACGATCAACTGACACCCTATTTTGGCGGATTAAATGAAGCTACTTATTTTGATTTATTGCGAAAGGTTATTGTGGGTAACCATGAGCCACACGAAGTTGCATTGATGGACGTTGATGCACCAAATCAGAAAACAGCTATAGATTTTTTCATTACCGCTAAAAAACTTGGCATTAAAGTCTTAGCACTAACAGAAATCAAAAAAGAAGGAAAGCAACTCTTTTATGAAGAAAATGGTGAAAAAGTCCGCCTTAAGCGCATTTATAACCGACTTATTTTTGATGAGATTGGAGATGACACCACCATTTTTGATAAAGGTTTCGATCCTCGCGCTGAGTTAGATATTGAATGGGTTACTCATCCAAACTGGTTCTATCGGATTAGCAAGTATACGATGCCCTTTTTAAAAAGCAAGTTTGTACCTGAAACGCAATTTTTAAATAACCTGGTCAACATCCCATCCGACTTAGAGAATTATGTACTTAAACCGTTGTTCAGCTTTGCTGGTATGGGCGTAATTATCGATGTAACTACCGAAGACATTCATGAAATTAAAGATCCCGAAAATTGGATCTTGCAGCGTAAAGTAACTTATGAACCAGTTATTCAGGCGCCTGATTCGGGTGTAAAAGCAGAAATCAGGATGATGTATCTTTGGCCAGATGGCGAAGAACCTCAGTTATGTATTAATTTGGGGAGATTAAGTAGAGGTAAGATGATCGGCGTTCGCTATAATGCTGATTTTGATTGGGTTGGTGGAACAGTTGGGTTAATGGAGAAATAAATCGTAAATTTGCGGTATGGATATCCAGTTCATTTTAGTGATTATTATTTTTACTGCAGCAGTATGCTATGTTGGCAGGATAATTTATCGTGCTGTTTCCCCGAAAAGTGATGGTTGTGCCTCTGGTTGTGGTAAATGCTCGGCAAATTTTGATAACATTGTAGGTCCAAAAAATAATGACTGATGCTAGACAGATTTGCCGCCTATCTTAAAAAAAGACTAGCCATTTCAGAACAGCAGGCCATGGAGGCCGTAAGCTGCTTAAAAACCAAATCCATTAAAAAGGGCCAGGTCTTATTAAGCGCTGGCGACTTAAAATCTGAGGCTTATTTTATTAATAGTGGATTATTAAGGTACTTCTCAATTGACGATAAAGGCAAAGAACATATTATTCAATTTGCACCAGAAGATTGGATGTTGTCGGATAGAGATACTTCTGTTTTTAATGAACCGGCCGAATTTTATATTGATGCAATCGAAGATACTGAAGTAGTTATCGTTAAAAAGGATTTCTTTCCAGCTATTAAACACATCGTTCCAGAAATATTAGAGCTTAATATTTTGATGTTGCATAATTCTATCCGTTTCTCCCAAAAAAGATTAAATATGCTTTTAAGCGCAACCGCTGAAGCAAGGTATTTGGATTTTATTAAGCTATATCCTAACCTCACCTTACGTGTACCTCAATGGATGATTGCCTCTTATTTAGGAATTACTCCAGAGTCATTGAGCCGCGTAAGAAAAGATCTTGCGAAGAAGCACTTTAGGATTTGACCCCACCACTTTGTCAATCTTTAAAGATTGACAAAGTGGTGGGGTAGTCTCGAATTCGACACTACGTTTAAGTTAATTAATTAACATACATCAATGTGTAGGGAAAACCCTTGCCCTAACTTTGTGTTATTAATTAAGACAATTTAAAACATATTATTATGGCAACTACTAAATGGGCATTAGACCCAACACACAGCGAATTACAATTTAAGGTAAAACATTTAATGATCACTACTGTAACTGGTCGTTTAAAATCTTTTAATGCGGAACTTTCTTCCGAAGGAGATGATTTTACCAATGCCGCTATTTCATTTAGCAGCGATATCAGTTCAATCGATACTGGCAACACTGATCGCGATAATCACTTAAAAAGTGCAGATTTCTTTGACGCTGAAAAATTCCCTACCATGACTTTCAAATCAACGTCAGTCGAAAAAGATGGAGATGACTATATAGTAAAAGGAGATTTAACCATTAAAGAAACCACTAAAGCTGTTAAATTAACCGCAGAATTTGGAGGCATCGCGACAGACCCATGGGGAAATACGAAAGCTGGCTTTACATTGAGCGGAAAAATTAACCGTGCAGAGTTCGGGTTAACCTGGAATGCTGCTTTAGAAACTGGCGGAGTGATGGTAAGCGAAGAAGTTAGAATTTTAGGCGAATTACAGTTTGTGAAACAAGCGTAATCAGCTTTCTTTCTCAACAATCAAGTATCCAATACACCATTCTATGGAGATAAAACAAGTTTCAGCAATTTTAAACCCGCCAGCCCCACACATGGTTGGTGATGGTTTTAGGGTACACAATTTTTTTCCGAGTGGATCTAAATTGAAAATGAGCCCGTTCTTTTTACTTGATTACAATGCAAAAATGGAATTTTCTGCACGTAATGAACCTAGAGGGGTTGGCGTTCATCCACATCGCGGATTTGAAACAGTAACGATTGCTTATCATGGTGCCGTAGCTCATCATGATAGCGCGGGTAATAGTGGTGTGATTTACCCTGGCGACGTACAATGGATGACTGCTGCAAGCGGCATTCTACATAAGGAATACCATGAAGAAGGCTTTAGTAAAACTGGAGGCCTGTTTCAAATGGTGCAACTATGGGTTAATTTACCTGCTAAAGACAAAATGAGCACACCAAAATATCAAGGTATTAAGAAGAATGATATCCCAAAAGTTAACTTGGAAAATGGTGCTGGAACCGTTGAAATAATTGCAGGAAATTTTAATACTATTAAAGGTGGCGCAAGTACATTTACCCCAATCGAACTTTACAATACACGTTTAAATAAAGGAGGGAAAGCTAAATTTAGCTTTCCAGCTAATTTCAACACTGCATTTATAATTATAGAAGGCCAGATTCAAATTAATGGTTCGTCCATCGCGAAAACCGATCAACTTGTTCACTTTAAAAACGACGGAGAAATTATTAAAGTCGAAGCATTAGCCGACAGCCTGGTATTAATGCTTAGCGGCGAACCAATCAATGAGCCAATAGCGCAATACGGACCCTTTCTAATGAACAAGCCAGAAGAAATACAACAAGCAATAGCAGATTATAACGAAGGCAAATTTGGCTATTTAGAAGAATAATTAACTGATGGTT
>DATJDT010000265.1:0-4290 GCA_035497275.1 Pedobacter sp. | reverse complement strand
CATGACCGAAAATAATGGTGTTGACCATGTTGAGATCATGGACCCAGCTTTTAATACTTGGCCGGTATACATTGGATGGAAGATTTATGCGGGAGGGTATGGCTCTTCTCAAGTAACAGAATTTTCGGGTTCATTTGGAGGCTATACTATAAATTGGGCGGGTTATTTCGACCCAACCTATAATTATCAGCCCATCATTTCCAATTAACTCCTTGTGGCTTTTATGAGTTGCCAGAGTAATGTGTAATTGAATAATTAAATATAGTCAAGTTGGTTTAGTTTAAGACGCTAATGAACGAGGTTGGTATATGCCAGCCTCAACATTGGCAAAACCAATAACCAATACAGTGACTTTTAAAAAATCTATGAAAAAATATCTTGTTAAATCTTATTTGATTGTCTTCCTCGTTATTACTGTTGCCTGCTTAGCTAGCTCATGCAAAAAGAAATCGGAAGCGCCTGATACACCGCCAGTGGTAATTAAACCTGAAGTCGATCCTCCAGTTAACCCGCCTTCATTTGTTACAAATGCTAAGAATTTAAACATTGTCATGTTTGTTCCAAATGACAATCCAGCATTAGCCGATTACAAAACACGCTTAACTACACTAATGATCCATTTTCAAAAATGGTTCCATACAGAGATGTTAAGGTATGGCTATGATAAATACATGGGCCTACCTATCGATGGAAGTACAAAATTAGTCAAGTTCATAGAAATTAAAGGCCAACAGGGACAAGCAGATTATCCTTATAGTTCAAGTGTTTCTGCCGGTAAAATCTTAGCCGAAATTGCGGCATATAAAACGACACATCCTTCGGAATTTTCTAGTGCTAACCACACGTTAATTTTGTTGCCTAATAGAACAGACGGTGGCGATCAGCCATTTTATGGTTACGGAAAAAATTGCTTTGCTGTAGACAACGCCAACATGGCCGTGAACAAAATTCCAAATACTACTTCTAATTTGCTAGGTGGCATGTTGCATGAATTAGGTCACGGTTTAAATTTACCGCATGACCATGCAAAATATTATACCGAGGAACCTACTTTGGGAACTTCCTTAATGGGCTCTGGAAACGTAACTTTTAGCAAAGGTCAGAAAACCTTTTTGACAGAAGTTGATGCTGCAATTTTAAATAACAATGAGATATTCCAAAATCCAGTTCCGGCTGAAGCATTTTATGAATCGGCCACTACAAGCATTGATCCAAAAGTTAATTTCAATCCCATAACGCAAGCTTTTGATATTACAGGTTCCTTCACGAGCGATAAAACGGTGAGCGATATATTGATTTATCTAGATCCGAATGTTAACGATGAGGGCTATAGTTCTGGAGTGGGGAATGTAAATTATAATGCAGTTGCCTGGCGCTTTAATCCTGGTGCTGGTTCAACCATCAATGCGAGTGCCCCAATTAAGGAACTGAATTATAAAACAGACGAACCATATGAACTTTTTGTGAAATTGTTATTGAAAAATGGAAGTACAATTTCCAAATCTTACCAGTTTAATTTTAAAGCAGGTGTACCACAAATAGGGGTTAATGGATCAGCCAAATTTTATCAAAACGCAAGTTATGCCGGTTATCAGGTAGAATTGCCTGTAGGCGAATATACAACGGCTGCTATGGTAGCAAAGGGCATAAAAGACAAAGATATTTCTTCGGTTGTAGTTGGTCTGGGCGTAAAAGTGATTTTATATAGTGGTGATAATTTTACTGGGACGAGCTTTGAGCTTACTTCATCAAGTAGCTATGTTTCGGCATTTAATGATAAGACCTCCTCTATTAAAATAATGCCTTTAAATTAATATATTGAATGAAAAGAATCATATTCCTATTACTTACCATTGCCTTTGCACAACCTTTATTTGCGCAAAATGATACTACTAAACTAGCGTGGTTTAAGGATGCGAAGTTCGGTTTGTTTTTACATTGGGGCTTGTATTCGCAAACGGCGGGTGATTGGAATGGACATCCTACTAAAGGAGGTGAGCACTTTATGTTATATGAAAGGATTCCGCTAAAAACTTATGCTAAAATAGCGGATGATTTTAATCCAACAGCATTTAATGCTGATTTATGGGTAAAAACAGCAAAGGAAGCTGGTATGAAGTATATCGTTTTTACTGCCAAACATCATGATGGTTTTGCGATGTACAATTCGCCAAGTAGTGATTATAACATTGTGAAAAGAACTGAGTTTAAACGGGATCCAATTGCAGAATTGGCTGTAGCCTGTAAAAAATATGGCTTAAAACTTTGTTTATATTATTCACTTGGCCGCGATTGGCAAGATCCTGATGTACCTACCAATTGGCCTGATAAAGCTGGCAGAAGTAATAGCTGGGATTATCCCAATGAAGATGCGAAAGTCTTTAACCGTTATTTCGAGCGTAAGGTAAAACCACAAATCACGGAACTGTTAACGCAATACGGACCAATTGCCGTAGTATGGTTTGACACTGCTGAAATGATTAGCAAAAAAGAAAGTATTGAGCTTAAGAATTTGGTCAATACACTGCAACCAAATTGCCTAGTTAATAATAGAATAGGCAACGGGATTGGCGATTTTTCTATCTCAGAACAAACTTTAACACCTGCATCAAAGAAAGCTTGGGAATCATGTATAACCATTGGACAGAATTGGGGCTATAATAAGCACGATAGTGTTTGGAAAACCCCAGAAATGCTGGTAAGGAATTTGGTAGACGTGGTTGCTAACGGGGGCAATCTTTTATTAAATATTGGTCCGATGGGTAATGGTAACTTCCCTAAATGGGCTACCACTCGCTTGACATCTATTGGCAAGTGGATGGATGTAAATAGCGAAGCGATCACAAATACAAAACCCTGGGTGAAAACGAATGAGGCAAGTTCAAAAGCAGAAAGCGTGCCAACAATGGCCAATGAAACGAATACCATGAAAGATGCAGTTCACGATGGTACACCAAAGAGTACCAGCCCAGACATTTATTTTACGACAAAAGAAAAGACTATTTATGTGTTTTTAAGGAGTTGGACCAGCCCAAATTTTCAAGTAAAAAGCATAAACAAAAACTTAGACATAAAAAGTATAGTATATTTAGGCTCAACAAAAAAAGTAAAATGGGACATCAGCGAAAATGGATTAACAGGTGTTTTACCTGGTGGTTTCAAAAAAGTAAATGCTGTCCCTGTGTATGTATTAAAAGTTAACCTAAATTAAATGAAACTATTTTATCAACTCCTATTCGTCCTTATTAGCTGTAACGCTGTTGCACAGCAACAACTTATTCCAATGCCAAATTCGCTTGAGCAAAAGGAAGGTAATTTTTCCTTAAATCAAACTACAGTAATTGTTGCTCCACAGCAACTGCAAAAGCTAAGTTGGTATTTAAGAAACGAGCTACAAACATTTGGTAAGCTAAGCTTAACTGCTGTTAACCAATCCGAAAAACCTGGCATCTATTTATCGCTAACTAATAGGGGTAAAAATAAGGTTAACGATGAAGCTTATACCCTCCATGTAACGAGCAATAAAGTAACTATTGCAGCCAATACAGAAGCTGGCTTATTTTACGGTATCACTACTTTTTTGCAGTTAGTTAGAACAGCAAAAGCAACAAATAAAACTTTATTGATTCCTGCCTTGGTCATTTCAGATCAGCCAGCCTATGCTTGGCGGGGACTAATGCTAGATGAGTCGCGCGCATTTTATGGGAAGGAAAAAGTAAAAGCCATTTTAGATTGGATGGCATTTTACAAATTGAATCGTTTCCATTGGCATCTTACTGATGAACCAGGTTGGCGTTTAGAAATTAAAAGATATCCCAGATTATCATTAGTTGGTGGTATTGGCGATTATTTTAATCCCAATGCCCCTGCACAATATTATACCCAGAACGAAATTAAGGAAATTGTGAGCTATGCCGCCGATCGTTATATTACGGTAATACCAGAAATTGATATGCCAGGCCACGCAACAGCTGCTAATATGGCTTATCCCGAGCATTCTGGTGGCGGTTCAAAAGCACATCCCGAATTTACATTTAATCCAGGTAAAGAAAATACCTATCAATATCTTACGAATATCGTAAAAGAAACGAATGTATTATTTCCGGCGGGTTTAATTCATTTAGGTGGTGATGAAGTGAGCTATGGCAATGAAAAATGGAAAATAGATCCAGCGATTGCTGAGCTTAAAAAGCGTGAAAGTTTAGCCGATGATAAAGCTGTAGAACGTTATTTCATGAAGAGAATGGCCGATTCGGTTTATCAAATGAATAGTAAAGTTTTGGTTTGGGA
>DATJDT010000264.1:0-5070 GCA_035497275.1 Pedobacter sp. | reverse complement strand
TTAGCCATTATTATGACCTCTTTCGTTGATAAACCAATCTGCAAGATCTAAGTATTTGGCATTTTTTGTTTCCTTATATAATTTAACCAACGCCAGTTCCAGCCCCTGATGTCCTACTACCCAATGTCGTTTATCTGTACCAAAAACTGTTAATAAATGGTCGGCCATTTTGATTGATACATCTAATAATTTTCTTTTGCCGGTAGCGTGGAAATAAGCGATACCAGCCTCAATCAAATGTCCCGCGCAATAGTCTTCATGCTTTTCCATATCTGTCCACCGCTTGTCCAATCCCTTTAAGGTATAGTATGTGTTTAAATATCCATCGGGCAGCTGTGCTTTCGCAATTTTGGTAATCCATTCATCAGCTTTCTGGCTAAGCTTATTGTCTGGTTTGTTGCGCAAGGAATAAGCAATTGCTTCTATGGCTTTATAAACATCCGAATCATCGTAATAAATTCCTTCATGTCCTTTGTTGTCTTTTAAAGTGCCCGCAACGCGCTCAAAGTTCCTAATTCTACCGGTTTTATTTTCCGTATAATCAATGCAGGTCCATACTGTTTTAGCCGAGATTGCCGCTTGTTTATCATTCCAAAACCTATCATTTATAGCAACACTGGCAAAATTTACATTTTGTATTTGTCTAATACGCTGCGCAAATGAGTTAGCAGCAAATAACATCAGGAACACCCAAATTCTTATTACAAATTGATACATCGCGTCGTGTTTAAAAGATGATTACTAAACTTGATCTTCAATCTTATCTGCTGGCTTAATATCAGCTAAAGTTAAAGGCAATAAATTCTTAGTCTTAAAGTAAGTAATTGCGGCAATACCTAACGTCATACTTCCCCCAAAAACTACTGCTGGAACTGTACGCATTAGTTTGGCAGTTAAACCAGATTCGAACGCGCCAATCTCATTAGAGGAGCCAATAAACATGCTATTTACTGCCGATACCCTACCACGCATTTGATCGGGTGTAAGCAATTGCATAATTGTTGAACGAATAACCACGCTCACACTGTCAAACGCACCCTCACAAAATAGAAAGAACAAAGTAAGATAGAAGCTGGTGGACAGGCCATAACAAATAATACTAAGTCCAAAACCTGTAACGGCAATCAATAAATTGCGCCAAGGTTTATTCATAGGCGAGAATTTAGTCATAGCCAACATCGTAATCACTGCGCCGATTGAGGCTGCAGCTCTCATATAGCCCAAACCTTCGGAGCCAACTTTTAAGATATCCTCTGCGAAAACAGGGAGCAGCGCAACCGCTCCTCCAAAAAATACCGAAAACAAATCCAAGCTTATGGCTGCCAACATCATCTTGCTTTTAAAAACAAAATTAATTCCTTCTTTTAAACTCTGTACAATGCTTTCTTTAGGGATGAAAGTAGGCGGGTGTACCTTTAAAAAGAAAATACAGATTAAGGAAAGGATAATAAAGCTAATGATAACCAAATAGGTGGGTGTAATTCCATAAAACGCGTAGACTAATCCTCCCGTTAGCGGACCTAAAATGGAGGCCATTTGCCAAAAGGAACTACTCCAGGTACTGCCATTTGCATACAAATTTTTAGGTAAGATTTGTGCCATTAAAGAAAATGTTGCTGGACCAAAAAAGCCCCTTGCTAATCCAACACCAAATATCATGCAGTACATAATTGGTACAATATAGCTTGTGGGTACGTACGTATGCATGCGATCTGATGTAACCACTAACATAATAATCGAACACAATAAAACCCCAGAGAATATTTTTAATAACAATCCCCTTTTTTCCGATTTATCAGCTACATAACCACCATAAAGCGCTATTCCAATGGCAGGGATTGCTTCGCAAAGGCCAATTAAACCTAGGGCCAAAGGATCTTTTGTAAGGTAGTAAATGTGGAAGCCAATAATTACTGCCTGCATTTGATAGGCAAAAGTAAAGAAGAACCTCATTCCAATATAGGAGCGAAATTCTCTAAAGCGCAATGCCGCAAGGGGGTCTTTTTTTTCAGGGATGATGGTCTGTTCTTCCATCTCACTAAATTAAAGGTTGCGCAGGATTATTTTTATAATAATCTAATTTATATTGAAACATTTCGCTCATTTTAGCCGCTCTCCATTTTGCTTCGTCTGCTTTTGCTCCTACAAAGTGTTCGTCAATTGTTTCATTGAACAACTTGATCCAAGTATCAAAATGCTCTTTTTCGATAGGTAATTTAGCATGCTTTAAAAAGGGACTACCGCTATAAGCTGGTGTATCTAACAACAGTGTTTGCCAGAAACCATACATTTTTGCTAAATGTATAGGCCATTTATCGCCAATCACCCCGTTAAAAATTGGAGCCAATAGCTCATTGTCGCGAACTTTGCCGTAAAAATTATCCACTAATAATTTTACGTCATCAATATTAAGAATATCAGAATTTTCCATTGCTATTGGCAAAGATAAGACGTTCTGGTTAAAGCTTATCTATTGTAGGGATATTCGTTTACCCAATTGAATTTTCTATTGATCAATTTATATTTTTTAAGGTCTACTTTTTTCAATAAAATAATCACAGAATCTTTATGGATAAGGCCATTTAACAGCATTTTGTCGCCAGCTACTAAACTATATTTTAACAGGCTCTTTTGAGTGGTGTCAGTAGGAGTATCGTTGAATTTTATTTGCTTAGCAAGGGTATCTACCGTAAACGTTACATTCTTCGTCGAATCGTTCATTGCCTTTATCCTCGCTCTATCAATACGCTGAATAATAAGCTCTCTCCATCTAACACTGTCGGTTGTAAGCGGTGGCAAGTCGACATTGTTAAGGGTAAAGCGTTCAATCTCATAAAGCCCATAAAGTGGAGGTTTAACGGCTGCTTCACCGGATTGTTTGGAGGCGCTTATTAAACCACTAATAAGTGTAGCTCCAAATACAATAATGATTAAATATTTGAAAGCATATAGTGCATAAAACATCCATTTTTTCTTGTATACGGGTGCTTCTATAATTTTTAGGCTTATTGCATTTCCTGTAAGGAAAAATGCTAGGATCTTTTTAAGATACGGAGCTAAAATAAAAATACACATCACCACCAAGGTGGTTGAAAGTATTTTAACCGGCACATCATAAAAATAATTCATGCTCATTACATGTACTGATGCGGCTAAACTTAAAAATGCACCAATAATCATGGTTCGGCGAAACAACAACAAGACAGCCGAAACCTCAATAATTCCCATAAAGATATTGTATCCTTTAGAATAACCAAGAAAGGTCCAGGCCAATCCCATAGGAGATGAATCCCCATATGCTTGAGTTAAACGCGTTAAGTAAGGCGATGGAAATTGAAGTTTAATGACTTTAAACATGCCATAGCTAATCAAAGTAAATGCTACATAACATCGAACCAAAACCAACAACCAATAATATAACTTAGCATAGTTTTTTCTTTTGTAATCAATCGCCGACCATATAGCAGCGCCAATAAGTGATACGAGCGTACTAAAAAGAAGTAAGACATAATCATAACTGGTGTCGCCACTTCCATTTGTAAAAATAGTATAGTCGTACTCATAGCCAACTACGTTTGCAGAAAACCAAGGAATAAACCGATGCATCAACTCGATGGGGTATCGCACTAATACCTCAAAGAAAGGAAATGCTCCATTATTGTTAAATGTGATAAAAAGCACAAATAAAATAAGGAAAAATCTAAAGCAATATTTTTTAATAAAACTCCATTGAGCTTTATCGTTTTCAAGAGCGGGTTCTGCTATCATAACAAGTTGGTTTAATCAAAACTAACTTATTTAAAGCAACATAGCAAATGGCTATTAGCCTAAATTACAGCCTTATAAAAATCCTCATATGCCAGTTTCAGATCATCAGATTGATTGATGGCCGAAGAGACTGCAATTCCATAAATACCCGTATTGAGTAATGGCTCAACATCCTGTAAGGTAATGCCACCAACAGCTAAAATAGGTAAATCAATAGCAAATGATCCTAATTTTTGTATTGCTTTGCTGTAACCCTCTATACCAAGCAAAGGCGAGTTGTTCGGTTTAGTGGTTGTTACGTTAAACGGACCAAAGCCCGCATAATCGGCGCCTTGTTTAGCAAGCCTAACTAAGTTTTCAATTGTATTTGAAGAGCCACCTAAAGTGTATTCTTCTCCAATATCTTTACGTAAGGCGATAAAATCAGCATCCATATCTTCTATATGAAACCCTTGGATATCTGCTTTCCCCTTTAAATGGATATGGTCTGTTACAATTAAGGTTGCTCCCCAATCATCACAAATTGCTGCGATTAAATGAATGTCTGCCAAAAGAGCCTCATCATTTTTGCTTAAACAGCGGTATTGAATCCATTTTGCCCCAGCTTCACAGGCTAGTTGCGCTTGCTCAATATGCGTGTGTTGTGGAATATCATGAGTAATGAAATGTAGTTTCTCGATAAATTTTTTCATTGAATAGGATTTTTGGGAATTAAAACTTCAAATTCAAACTCAACATAAGGTTAGTGCCTGATTGCGCAAAATAAAAATTTTCTGTAGTTAAAGCTCCACCACTAAGATAGCCGAAAGTATAACCGTTACTTTCATATTTTTTATCAAGTACATTGTTCACTAATAAGGCAAGGTTAATATTTTTAAACCCTTTTAAATTCAGGTTATAACCAATCCTTGCATTGTTAACCCAATAGGCTCCTAATTTGCGCACGTTGTTTTGCGTGTTGTCTAAATATTGCTGGCCCACATGTTTTGATTGCCAGCTTAAAGCCAGTGATTTTGTAGGGTTGTAAATTAATTCGCCAGAAAGAATGGAACTCGGAGAGAAAGAAATGGTAGTGTTGGTATAAGTGTTTTCTTGCTGACCGCCATTGTCATAATCATCTATAAACTCGGTAAAATGCTTAATTTTATTGCGGCTCAATGCTGCATTGGCTAAGACCGAAAACTGATCGTTAAGTTTGTAGGTCGCATCAAATTCAACGCCTATGCGGTAGCTATCTGCCACATTCTGTCTGAAATATTCTCCTACATCATTGATTTTCCCAGTAGTTACTAGCTGATCTTT
>DATJDT010000263.1:0-5693 GCA_035497275.1 Pedobacter sp. | reverse complement strand
CACATATTTTCGCTGACCGTAAATTGCTTCATTTTGAGGGGAATTTACCAAAGCCAAACTTTAGCCTAGTATGGAATGACCTTCAAGTTAGCGATACCTTAAAAACATGGACGACCAAATTTTTGGATAAAACTTATAAAGGAAAATCTACACCAAGTTTTACAAGTTATAGCAGCGACTTAACCCAGAACTTACCCATTGTGAATGTTGTAATTTATGAGGGCAATGATAATGATTCGAGATATATCAAAGCTGCTTTAAATGCAATTGCCGATTTTACCAAGAGGAAAATTATAGTAGATAATTGGAATACCTTATCGTCCAGCAAAGCTGATGTGCTGTTTTGGCTTTCTGAACAACCGATAGAACGGGCGAAGTATAAAAAGGGAGCTAGCTTAATCACTTACCAGAAAGGGAAGATAATTTCGGTAAATTCGACGCTTCAAGTATCGTCAAGCCCTAACCAACACATACCGCTTACAAAGAGAATAGCTCCCGACAACCTAAAAGGATCTAGTGTTTGGATCGATGGTTTCGGACAACCAGTTCTTTTAAAAGAATACAATTCGAATTTTAATCATTTCCATTTTTATAGTAGGTTTAACCCACAATGGACAGAATTGGTATGGAATGAACAATTTGTAAAAGCTTTAATTCCCATCGTTCTCGGACAGTCAATTGATGCTAATTTTGGTTTTGAAGATCATGATGCAGATCAAAGAGTGCTAGCTCAAAGGCAAATACCTGTTTCAAATTATAAAACAACAAATGTTTTTACCACCCACAGCCATCGGGATATCACAGAATGGATTTGGGTAATAGCTTTCATTTTTTTGATCGTCGAGCGAATCCTATCCTTACGTAAAAAAACAAATTCAGGTTATGTTAGCAGCTGAGGGTAAAAATTGGATTGAAGGTTTTAGGATAAAGCTCATTATGCTCTATATTTTGAAAACCACCCTGTTAGGCTTAGCAATTGGTATATTGTTGATGCCTTTTGGCGTGTATATAGCAATGAACCCCTATGCGTTGTTTGCAATTTCCTTTATAGCAGTATTTGTTATAATGTTAATTCTAAAGCCTACTTGGAAAATAACAACTCTTGACGTTGCTAATTACTTAAATGCGGCGTTTCCGGAACTAGAAGAAAGCGCTGTTCTGTTGCTCAAGCCAGCGCAAGAACAGTCATTGTTGGAAAGGTTTCAAGTTGCAAAAATCAACAAGGTTTTTCCAATCGCCCATAGCTTAAAAGGAACTTTAAAGGGGTTATGGATAAATCTTTTTTTATTAGTTGTTGCTGTAGTTATTAGCCAATATAAACCTTTGAATAGGCTGAATGAAAGTCCAATGCATGTGGGCACAACAAACAGCATAAAGGAACACGTATTGCCGGAGATTGAAAGGTTCGAATTAAAGATAATACCACCAAGCTATACCCGAAAAGCAGCGAGATCACAACGCCAATTTGCCATTAAGGCCGAGGCGGGAGCAACGGTAATATGGCATATAGAAACCAATGTTGCAGTTAAAAAGCTAAGGCTTATTTTTAACGGCAAAGAAATAGTGGAACTCAGTAAGGTTGGAAGTTTTACTAAAGTCCTTCATCAGTCTGGCTTTTATCAATTAGAACTTGATGGAAAAAAATCAGATCTCTATTCAATAGAAGTTATCCCCGACTTGCCGGTAAACATTAAAATTATTGAGCCTAAGCCTCATACAACCATCGATATTGGTGAAATTCCAAAAGTAAATTTAAGCGTTTCCTTGGTAGATGATTATGGAATTACTGATGCCCATATTTCAGCAACGCTATCGAGCGGAAAAGGTGAGGGGGTAAGCTTTACAGAGAAAAAACTAAGTTTTAATACCGATTTCGGTAATAGAAAAGCAGCTAAGCCAACGAAAACACTCGATTTAAAGGCACTGGGCATGAAACCGGGTGACGAGTTGTATTTCTTTATTATCGCTACAGATAATCATAGTCAGGTAAGTCGATCTGATGTTTATATGGTTACAATTGTTGATACTGTTGAGTTGATGAGCATGGCAGGTATGGCGAATGGAGTTGATTTGGTTCCTGAATATTTTAGGAGCCAAAGGCAAATTATTATTGATACCGAAAAACTTCTAAAAGAGCAGGGAACGCTAACGGCCGAAGAATTCAAAAATAAAAGCAATGCATTGGGGATGGATCAAAAGCTATTGCGTTTGAGGTATGGGAAGTTTTTAGGCGAGGAATCTGAAACAGCAATTGGTGGCGAGCACGACCATGAAGAAGGTGATGAACATAAAGAGGCAGCATTTGGGGATGTACAGGCATTAATGGACGAATACGCACATAAACATGATATCGCTGAGGATGCAACTTTTTTTGAGCCCGAGCTAAAGAAACAATTGAAAGCTGTTTTAAATGAAATGTGGAGTTCTGAGCTTAGGTTGAGAACATATAAACCACAGGAGGCACTGCCTTTTGAATATAAAGCACTCCGTTTATTGAAGGATTTACAACAAAAATCGAGGGCATATGTCGCAAAAACAACACTTAAAACTACTAAGCTGAAAATGGAGAAGCGTTTAAGTGGTGAATTAGACAAGATTGCGCAACCAACGCAAAATGCGACATTCGAAAACACCGATTATGCTGCAGAAGAATTAAAAATGCTGCTATCCATTTTAGAATACCGAAAAATGGGCAAGGTATTTAATTATGGCGATCGTGAGTTGTTGCGCGCTGGCGAAAGGGAACTTATATTGGCAGCTTCAACTCAACCTACCTCTTATTTAAATGCACTAAAAGGGCTTCGTAAAATTAGTACAGCAAATAAGGTTGTAGTGGCAGATATTAATGTTGTGCAAAAAGCAATTCAAAAGTTATTGGGAAGAGAAATTGCGAAACCTCAAGCTAGGACGGCTACCTCCGATGTAGATTTATCACGTAGTTATTTTGATCACCTTAAAAATGGAGGCCAATAACGATGGAATCTAAATACTTTATCGTGTTTTTCTGCCTGGCTTTTGTTGCCTTTCTTATTTTTCAAGAAATAAGGCGTAATGACAAATCTCGATTAACATGGAGGATAATTGCAAGTATGGTAATGGTGGCGAGTTTTGCGCTTTTAATTTTCCCGATTAGCTATACAATTAAGAAAGAAGAGCCTATTCATGAATTAAATCTTTTAACTGAGGGAGCGTCTTTAGACACGGTGCTCGCGTTAAAAACTACTGTCTATACGAAAGATTCTAGCTTGTTTTTTGCGCGCAAAAAATTAAAAATCAATTATATGGCCGACTTGGCCTATCATTTAAAAGTTAATCCAGCTATTAAAAAGATAAATGTTTATGGTTACGGGCTTGATGATCAGGATTTAAAAGCATTAAAAGACTATCAAGTTTCTTTTCATCCAGCGCTTATTCCTTCAGGCGTTTTGTCAGCCAGTTGGCAAAAGAATTTGGCTATTACAGAAGCATTAACTATTCAAGGTAGCTATCATAATGCAACTAAAGATGAGCTAAAATTAAAGCTTTACGGCATGGGTGAGGATTTAGATTCATTAACCGTTAAACCAGAAACTAGGCTTGATTTTTCTCTTTCTACTGAGCCAAAACAAATAGGAAGGGCAGTTTTTAATTTAGTTGCGTTGCGGGATAAAGACACTATATCGGTAGATCCTGTGCCCTTTGAGGTGACAGGTAAACAACCTATCAGCGTTTTGATGTTGGCTTCTTTCCCAGATTTTGAGTATAAATTTTTAAAGCAATGGCTATATGAAAATCAATACCTTGTTGCATTTAGAACCCAGATTAGCAAAGACAAATACAGTACAGATTTTCTGAATAGGAAACCTACAAATATTAATAGACTTACCCAGGCATTGTTTAAGGACATAGATTTAGTAGTAATTGATGAAGCTGAGCTTTCTGCAATAAGCAAAGCTGATAAAACTTCAATTTATAATGCGGTAAATAACGGAATGGGCCTAATTGTAAGATCAAGCAAAGCTAATACCTACGAAGCGATTTCACCTAATGCAAATGCGCTATCTTTAAAAGCAGATCTTTTAAAGTTTACTAATTTACCGTTTCCACAAACTTTATTCTTAAAAGTTGCAGCAAATGAACAACCATTAATTACCGATGCGGTTGGGAAAACTGTGGTAGGACGCAAGTTGAGTGGAATGGGAAAGATCTTAAGGACTACATTGGCCTCTACTTATCAATGGCAATTAGCAGGAAATAAACATGATTATGCTCGCTTTTGGTCGCTCATTTTTGAAAAGACGCTCAGAAAAGAAATTGCAGCTCAATCTTTCGAAATTGTACCAAGGTGGCCAAGTGTTGGCGAGAAATCGACAGTAAAAGTTAGCTTAAGTGCATACAAAGTTCCTTCGATTACCATAGATAGTATTTCGGTTAGCCCAAGGCAAAATATGGAACTTCCTTTTTTATGGGATGGCTATTTTTGGCCAGTAAAATCGGGGTGGTCTGCGCTGTCCATCAATCAAAAAACGACTTCCATATATTTTTACAACAAAACAGATTGGAAGGCTGCTAAAAGTTTCGATAAGTTGAATAATACCACCAATTTTGAGGCGAATCAAAATCAACAAGTGTTAAAGGCTAACAAAATTGCCTATCTATCCACAGAAGAAATTAGCAAATGGTGGTTTCTCGCTATTTTTATGATATCCATCTCGTTTTTATGGTATGAACAAAGGTTTTTAGCAAGTAAATAATGTTTAGGGATGTTAGAAGTGAATGAAACTAAAATGTTATAATCTTTAATCGGAGAATTCCCTACCTTAACATTATTGAACCAAAAACTAAACCGCTATAATTGATGAAAAGAAAAGACTTTCTCTACTTGTCAGGAATGGGTATGGGTGCGATGCTATTGTCGGATTTGTCTGCATTCGGGAATCCGATCGACCCTTTACAAGCCTTGGATAAGATAGACGTTAAAATTAAGAAGGAACTTGCAGATGTGGCCCTAAATGCAGCAAAGGCCAAGGGTGCAACGTATACCGATGTTCGTATCGGGCGCTATTTAAATCAATTTGTCTCCACACGAGATAAACGTGTGCAGGGTGTTGCTAATACCGAATCTTTTGGTGTAGGAATAAGAGTGATTGCTAATGGTTGCTGGGGTTTTGCGGCTACCAATACGGTAACTAAAGAATCTATTGCTAAAACTGCACAGGAAGCCGTTGCTGTTGCAAAGGCGAATGCAAAAATACAAGGTGATCCGGTGAAATTGGCTCCTCAAAAGGGATATGGCGAGGTAAGTTGGAAAACACCTTTAGAAATAAATGCTTTTGAGGTTCCCATAAAAGAGAAAGTTGATCTATTACTTAACGTAAATGATATTGCTATGCAGAATGGGGCGAGTTTTGTAAATGCAGCATTATTTGCCGTAAATGAACAAAAATACTTTGCCTCAACAGATGGTTCTTATATCGATCAAGATATCCATCGAATTTCACCCACCTTTACCGTAACGGTAATTGATAGAGCTTCGGGAAAATTCAAAACACAAAATTCTTTAAGCTCCCCAATGGGTATGGGGTACGAATATATGAACGCAAGACCTGAAGATAAAGTGGGTGGGGTTGTTACGAGATTTAAAGGTAGATACGATATATTAGAAGATATTAAAAATGCAGCACGAGTAGCTAAAGAAAAGATCACGGCAAAAT